>JBGVLR010000221.1:0-7846 GCA_045124375.1 Acetatifactor sp. | reverse complement strand
GTTCTCCTTTGTGAATCTGATGTCCAGACCCGCTGCAAGCGGTGCAAAAGCTGCACAAAAGCTGGACAATTCTTTCCTCAAAACGGACTATCTGTATCTGAGCGAATGTGATGATGAAGATCTTATCGACGGTGTTTGCTTCAACCTTGAGGAACTGAACCAGATCCTTTTGAAGGCCAATCTGCATGTTGGCTACCGCGTTCGCGATGAGATTTCCTTCTACATGATGAATAACAAGAATGCAGATCTTCTTACCGAAGAAGCTGCCTTCGACCATGAAATCATGCAGAAAATCCTGCCCCGTATCCAGGGCAGCAGCGCAGCCATCAAAGATGTTTTGTCCGAGTTGTTCATCAAGTGTGCAGGCGATTATTCCGGCTTTGCCGGTGCAGCTGCATATGAGCAGATGGTGTCTTTCTTGGATTCCAAATCCTGCAAATATCCCAACAGCGCGAAGAAAATTGCCTTCATGATGAGGAGATATGAAGAAGATGGGTTCACTTCCTACTGGCTCTGATAAATTATTAGAGATTCAATCAGGAGAAACTTACGTCGTTATTAAAAGCAAAAATCCCCATCCGAATTTGACCAATAAGAGCATCCTGCAGCAACCCTCTGAGTTGAGGGTGACCGGTGTGGATGTAACCAGTGTCAAAATATTCGGAGAGGAAAAAATTGCGGCTAATAACGGCGCAGTTGGTGCGTCCTTTTACAACATTCACACATCTCCTTTGTTCTTTGAACAGACAGATTATGAAGTCATTGTCAAAAGCAGAGACGGAAAATCGGTGTCTTTGTGGCACGAAAACTATAGCATCAGAGACAAGATTAGTCCTGTTACCGATTCCGATGATCTGATTAGTGGCATCGTCAATTTCGGCAACAGTGCCGGCCTCTCTGACTTTGAGATTTCCCATGACGGAAAGAAGAGTCTGGTTGTCCGTATTGAGGTGTTTCCGTCCAAGATATCCTATAAGGAAGATTATCAGGACATGCTGCAAGATATCTCCAACGAGATTGCTGGGGCTGTGCTGGACTTCATGCGAAACACTTATCAGGAATTCTCCATTGGATCCACCCAAAACACCGTTCCTGCGCTGTTCTTTGAGATCATCAAGCGGATCTTCGATAAATATCAGAATGCAGCCAACACCATCATCTCTTCGCCCCATCACAAGCTGTATGTGGAGCATCCCATTGTGCCTGCCCATAAGGTGAAGAAGATTGACAATCAGACGATTAAATGGCTGCAGAAACATCCGGAGCATGTTATTCCGATGCATGTCGGTTATTCTGCCGTCAAGGCACCTACGGTCAATAAGCAAATTACTTACAACACGCTTGAAAACCAGTTCGCCAAATTCATTCTGAAATCCACAGTGAAGAAATTGAAGGACTTCCGGGATCGCTATACCCGTTCCACCAGGAAACCGGAAGATTCCGTTCTTAACAGTGTGGACACCATGACTGCCACTCTGAATAAGTTCGTCAGTACAACTTTCCTGCGGGACGTAGACGACTACAGAGCCACACAGAGTATGTCACTGGTCTTTGAGATGGCACCCGGTTATAGGGAACTGTACAAGTACTATCTGATGATGCAGCGGGGCCTGTCTGTTCACGGAGATGTGTTCAGAATGTCTCATAAGGACACTGCGCAGCTTTATGAATACTGGTGCTTTATCAAGCTTGTCACCCTGATGAAGCGAAATTACCGCTTGGCATCCTCCGATGTTATCAAAGTGGATAATACCGGCGTGACAATCAGTCTGGTAAAGGGTAAGAAATCTGAGGTCAAGTTTATAAATCCCCGTACTGGCGAGCTGATCACACTGGCATACAATCCCGGTGAGCAAAACACGCAAACTGTGAACCAGAAGCCGGACAATGTGCTCACCCTTGAGAAAAAGGGAAGTAATGTGCCTTATAAATATGTCTTCGATACAAAGTATCGTATCGAAAACAATCCCTCGGATCCCTTCTATCCAGATACCAAACCCGGTCCCAAGGTCAGCGACATCAACACCATGCATCGATACCGCGATTCGATTGTGTATGAAAGCGATACACCGTCCCGGTTTATGTTTGAAAAAACCATGTTCGGTGCTTATGTCTTGTTCCCCTACGATGACCCGGATGGAGAATACAAGAACCACCGTTTCTACAAGAGTATTGAAACCGTCAATATTGGCGGTCTGCCGTTCCTGCCTGGAACAACGGAACTGCTGGAGGACTTTCTGACGGAACTGGTTGCGGATTCCTCTGAGTCCGCCTTCGAGCGTGCTTCTCTGCCCCGTGGTATTGAAGAGAGGCTTGCCAAGGTCGACTGGACTGTCCGAGATGTAATGGTTGGCTCGCTGGGATCAGTGGCACAATTTGATGATAACATCAGAAGAAAATACTACTATGTTCCTGCAAAGTATGTGGATGATAGTAACCTTCCGATTCACTATATTGCGTTGTATCAGTCCAAAAATCGCTTTAAGGAATACGCAGGCATTCGCTACTATGGCGAAGTTACCTACATGAAGAAGGTTAAGCGCAAGGATATCGATTTCCCAATGAGTCGAAACAACGGGGACGAAATGTACTATGCATTCCGCATTAAGGATTGGAAAACTCTTCCCACCCCCATTGCCGTTAAAGATGAATGGGTAAATGAGCCGAAATTCACCAGTTTGTTCTTGCTGGAACATAGTACCCAATCCTTTGAACTGTTTAACATCCACTCTGAAGATGAATATCGCCTGATGGTAGAGATCAACAAAGCATTCGATAATCTCTCAGCCACAGCACCAGACAATAATACAGCTGTGTATCGTGTAAATGACAGCCACTCCGTTATTGTTACTGACGGCTGCTTTACTATCACAAATGATAATGGCGAGATTCTCAGCAAGATTCCCGTCAGCACCTTCGCCCGAAGTCCCAGAATGGGCTTCAAAAAGATCAAGTCTGCAATTGGGTGATTTTTTGGGAATCACAATATTTCAGTATTGTATCATTCCAGTAAGTTGTAATCATGGTTCCTCGTTGAGTACAATCTAACTATCATAAATGCCACCTAAAGGAGGTTATATGTATGGATGATTTGGTTATAGCCGTAAATAAGATCGCGGATTTGCTGCAAAGTTCCACACCTACATGGATTACTGCTGTAAGTATCATTGTTCCGATTGTACTTACAGTCGCGTCCAATGTGCTTTCTGTCCCTATGGATAAGAACAACCAAAAGCTGCAGAAGATGCTGGCAAATCGAGACATGATGTCCCAAACCCGTCAGTGTATTTTGGATATTTACAATGCATATTTTAATGGCTTTCACATTCTGATGCAAGCAAATGGAAACATTGCAGATATTTTTGTGTCTGATCAAAGCTATTACCGCTGGGCACAGGATATTGAAAATGCTACTAAGGAGATTACACATGCCTATAACCGTACTAAATTACTTCTGGATGATGCCAAACTTCTGAAACAATTGTGTGATGCACAAACTGCGTTTTTTGCTCTAGAGCATGCTGTGAAATCTTATATTTACACAGGAATTCCAGCACAGACAATTGCCAATGCATGGACACAGTTTTCCAACCAGTATTCCATAGCGCCAGGAAACTATTATGCTCTGTTTCAGAATCGCTATTTAGGCGAAACTTTTTCTAAAATGTGTGAGACAACCTATACAAAGGACATTCAGGAAAAAGTGACAGTGTATCTTGAACTGGTAAGAAATGATCAGTTTGATGAACCATTTAAGAAATACGTTCAGATAAAAGACATTTCCTAGACTAGATTTGTAGTAAAAGGACGCAGGATTAGAAGAAGAAACTTCCAGACCTGCGTCCTTTTGTTTAAGTAATATATCATAACTAGAGAAGGATTATATCTCTTTGATCTTTATGGTAGCAAAAAAGGGCAAGCCTCTCACAGGCCGCCCAACATAAATATCATATCATATTGGATATACTCTTGTCCATACTCACTTTCTCCAACTTTTTGCAATATTTCTTATGGAACATCCCATCTTGAAAAATAAGATATCCGGATGTATTATGAAGATACAAAAAGGAGTGAGTCCAATGTACTAAGCAAACTCTCCATTAACAAATCTATAGAAAGTAAGAGGTTACGTAAATGATTGATCCCATCTACAATTGATGACCCTTGATCTTGAGGAAACAAAAGATCAAGGGTCATTTCTTTTCCTGTGTTACACTATAGTATGATTGCCACCGGCAATCATTGCGATTTTAATTCGCTGCGCGCAGCACCACGCTCCATAAGGGGCGTTTTTTCTTGCATTATTTTCTTGAAAAAACTCTTGAAATCAATTTTTAATTCCCTTATGCTTAGTTTTAGCAAGCATAAAGGAAGTGAGATGCACTTATGAATCAAGAAGAACTACATGATCTGATAGCGAAGCAACAGCCAAACATCTGCCAGATCGTCGCCTATAAGGACGGCGAGAAAGTATATTCTGGCTGCTGGAATGACTATAAGGCAGATGACTGCACCCATATCATGTCAGCCACAAAGAGTATCATTGCGTTGCTGATTGGAATTGCCCTGGACAAGGGACAGATCAGAAGCATTGACGATAAGGTTTTGGATTTCTTTCCCGACTACAAGGTTAAACGAGGCGAGAAAACCATCTACGATGTAACCATCCGGCACTTACTGACCATGCGGGCCCCATATAAGTGCAAGGGCGATCCTTGGACGAAGGTTTGTTCCAGCGATAACTGGACATTTTCTTCTTTGGATTTTCTCGGTGGCAGAAAAGGTCTGACCGACGAATTCAACTATCAGACGGTGTGCCTGCATATCCTCTCGGGAATTCTGTACCGGGTAACGGGCATGAAAACCGTGGACTATGCGAACCGCTATCTCTTCGAACCCCTGGGCATTGCCATGCATGAAAACTATTATGCAGAAACGGCAGAGGAGCACAAGCAATTCACCATCGGAAAGACACCTAAAGCCAACATTTGGTTTTGTGATCCGGATGGACTGGGTACACCTGGCTACGGCCTGTGTATGTCGGCGGAAGATATGGCAAAGATCGGATTGCTGTGCCTGAACAGAGGTATTTATGATGGCAAGCAAATTGTATCTGCAAGCTGGATTGAAGAAATGACGATGCCCAGAACCGTGGAGAGTGATCACTTCCAAGGTATGGACTATGGCTATTTATGGTGGATCATCGACTGGGAAAAGAAAATCTATGCAGCCATCGGAAACAGCGGCAATGTGATTTACATCAATCCCGAAAAGAATATCGTTGTGGCAGTAGCATCCTATTTTAAGCCTACCGTGTTCGACCGGGTCGACTTTATCCGGGAATATATGGAACCCTTTATTTGTGAGAGGTAAAATTATGGCATTTCAGTTAATTGATTTGGAAAACTGGGAACGAAGAGAGTTCTATGAGCACTTTATCAAAGAGGTGGTCTGCACCTATTCTGTGGTGGTCAACATCGACATCACGAATCTGAAGGGGCAAAAGCTGTATCCCGCGATGATCTGGCTGCTGACCAAGACAGTCAACGATATGCCGGAATTCAGGACTTCTCTCACCCCCGAAGGCCTCGGCATCTATGACGACATGCATCCCATGTACACGGTATTCAACAAGGAGAACAAGAACTTCTCCGGCATCTGGGCCTATTTTTCAGAGGACTACGAGACTTTCTTAAAAGACTATGAGGACGATGTAGCCCGCTACAGCACCTCTACCCGCTACACCCCCAAGGAGGGAACACCAGCCAACTCCTTCAACATCTCCATGGTGCCTTGGGTGGAGTTTACAGGATTCAATATCAATGTCTTTGACGAAGGCAAGTTTCTGCTGCCGATTTTTACCATGGGTAAGTTCTTTGAGCGGGATGGCAAACGGCTGTTGCCCCTTGCGATCCAGGTGCATCACGCTGTCTGCGATGGCTACCATGTCGGTGCGTTTGTGGAGAAGCTTCAAAACTATGTCAATGAATTCACTTGTAACGATGAGAAAATTGACAAAGCTTTATGAAGCCAATAACCATATCCTGATTTGCACAGAGACACTTCAGCCAGCGGAGCACAGTCACATAGCTGCCCATATCATTCTTTCCATGAATGGCAGCATGAAGGTGCAGTGTGCCGGAGCGGAATATCTGTGCCACGGAATCCTTGTTCCTTCGGGTATTTCTCATGCCATTGACACCCAAGGAAATACGGTTCTCGTCTTCCTCTACGACTGCACCACCGAGGTGGCAAAACAGATTCGGGAGGTTGCCTGCATCCCGGAGGAAATCTGCAAAGAAATCGTCCAACTGTATGCGGGCATGGAAAGTGCGTCAGATAGCTATTATGGATTTGAGAAGACTGTTTTGTCTCGGCTGGGGGTCATAGGGGCAGCATCCAATGTGACAGATGAAAGAATTCGGACTGCTATGGAGTTTATCCGCGCGAAATCCACGGAAAAAGTGACCTGTCAGGATGTGGCGGATGCTGTGCATTTGTCTCAGAGCCGATTTTCTCATCTGTTCCGGGAACAGGTAGGTATGACCTTTGCGGCTTACCTGATTTATCAGAGAATTATGTATGTCTATACCCAAATGCTCCGGGGCAGGTCAATTACAGAAGCAGCTCTGGAAGCAGGCTTTTCCAGCAGTGCCCATTTTGCGGATGTGAACCGTCGTGTGTTTGGCATCTCTGCCAGCACCATCACCCATGATCTTGAATTTATAAAGGTACAATAGCAGAAATCTGGAAGCGGTTTGTAATCCTTCGTGATATGCTTTTCTCAAACATTCATACACGGAGGAAAACATTATGGAGAAAGCCGTTATTATTTACGCATCCACCCACCATGGGAGTACAAAAAAGCTGGCAGAAGCCATTACAAATCAGTATGGCATCCATCTGATCGACGCCACGAAACAGAAGATGGCAGAATTGTCTGCATACGATCTGATCGGCTTTGCATCGGGAATTGACTTTGGAAAATTCTATGAAGTCGTAGAACAGTTTCTGGAAGAGAATCTCCCGGAGAACAAGCGGGTGTTCTTCCTGTATACTTGTGCAAAAGTCAGTAACCGCTTTACGGAAACCATTAAAACTGCCGCCCGCAAAAAGGGGGCCATCATTCTGGGAGAATATGGCTGCAGGGGTTTTAATACCTACGGCCCCTGGAAGATGATCGGCGGTATGAACAAGGGCCACCCCTCTGCAGAAGAACTGCAGGGAGCAGTGCGGTTCTTTGAATCCTTGTTGGCCACTTCTGAATAAGATTGCGATGCGGAAGTAGGATTTACAAATCGTTTATGCATTTTGAACTAGTTGTGCTATACTGATTTCAGAAACCAAATGAGGAGAAAATCAGTATGGAGAGATTCATTCCCTACGAGAAGCTTTCCAAGAAGGAAAAGCGCAAGATGGACTTGGTTAAGCGCCAAACCTGGGGCGAGCTGAATCCCGTCACCCGGAAGCCCGAGAACAGCAAGGCCTACAACAGAAACAAAGCCCGGAATTGGAAGCGTGATGATCACCAACCAATTCCGGGTTTCATTTTTACTTAACCGGCAGCTGAATCTCTGTCAGCCAGTCCTCTACATTTTCCTTATTCCAGATGCCATCGATATAGCATTCCCGATGCAGATCGGTAATCTGATAACCATTCTCCATGGCATAGCGGTAAATGTAGGCATAGGCCTCGCCAAGGCGATCATAGGCACCCTTGTGATAGATACAGATGGCCTTGGTGGCAGGTAACTGGCGGAAGCTGATCCGTTCGTTGCCGATGCCGATTTTCGTTACCGCCTGGGAGTATCGGATGCGCATATTGGTTTCCTTGTATTCGCCGTCC
>JBGVLR010000220.1:0-30902 GCA_045124375.1 Acetatifactor sp. | reverse complement strand
AAAAGGAAAGAGGTTATCACGATGCCCAGAACGAAAGGCAGCAAAAACCGTCCCAAAATCAATATCACTAAAGACTACGCATCTCAGATCGCGGAGAAGCAGGAATCTATCACTTCCCTGACTGATGAAATCGCATCCATCACCGCCAACATTGATACTTTGAAGGCTGACTTGAAAGAGAAGAAGTCTGCTTTGAAGAAAGCTGAAAAAGAACTGGTAGCTCTGGAAGCGAAGAAGGCAAAGGCAGATGCTAAGGCTGCAGAAGAAGCAAAGAAGGTTGAAGCCGAGAATGTGGTTAAGAAGCTGTTGGCCGGCGGTATGAGCGCGGACGAGATTCTGGAAAAACTGAAATAAACAAAAAAATAAATGCCGTGTGGACAAACTGAACTCCAGGAGTTCACACGGTATATTTTGAAGGTTGCTATATAGTTTATAACGGAAATAAAAGAAGAACAAAAACAAAATAAAAAGGAGTGTGACACAAAATGAATTTATCAAAAATACATCATATTGCAATCATCGTATCTGACTACGAAGCAGCAAAGGATTTCTATGTGAACAAGCTGGGATTCTCTGTCATCAGAGAGAACTACCGTCCAGAGCGCAAAGACTGGAAGCTGGATCTGCGAGTTAATGAACACACGGAGTTGGAGATTTTCGCTGAGGAAAACCCGCCGAAACGTGTGAACCGCCCGGAAGCCTGTGGATTGCGTCACCTTGCGTTCTGCGTGGATAGCGTGGAGCAGACGGTCAGAGAACTGGCAGAAGTTGGCATTGAATGTGAGCCGATTCGAGTTGATGATTATACCGGCAAGAAAATGACTTTCTTCCATGACCCGGATGGACTGCCGCTGGAGCTGCACGAATAATTATGGGAGAGAAAAGAGCATATAAACCCCGGAAGCCCGGCGGGGGCCGAAAGAAGCTGAAGTCGGAGTACGACGCCAGGAAAAATCTGAAAGAGCAGATGGATGCTGCTGTGGCCTTTTATAATTCTGAGATGTCCCTGCAGGCTATCGGTGAGGAACTGGGATTAAATCCAATAAAGGTACGGAAGCTGCTCATCACAGCCGACGTGTATGAATCGGAAGTGGCGGAGAAGGTGCGGGATACCTTTGAGGAGTATCGAGAAACACAGAACTATAAAGAAGCAATTCTCTCAACCGCAAATGCTCTCCAGCTCTCCAAAGCCTCAGTCACCTCGTACCTGCCATATAAAAAAGGTGTGTACTTTCCAAGTACAGCAGAAAAAGAAAAAATCAGTGTTGGAGCAGAGCGGCAGCGGAGATACAGAGCCGTGAAAAAGCTGAGGAAGGAGCCGACAGAGGAACATCTGTGGGATGTGATTCTTATTTATTCCGGGGTGCGATTCAAAACATATTCCGGTCTGCCATTTACTTATGAGGTGCGAAAGGGCAGGAACGGCGAGTACACAAAAGAACTGTGGATTGACCGCCGGGAGAAGAGCAAAAGTCTGGCGTGGAGTTCTATAGTGTTGGCACTGGGGAATATTAAAGAAAAAGTAGTAGACCACCCAAAAGCTCTGGGCGACATCCGGGGCGTGACTTACATATACGGAATGTTCTACCGGTTCGGACTGATTGATGTGCCGGATGAAGTAAAGGAGAAGATGGGTCATCCGAAAAAACGCAAAAAATAGGTTGCTATGTGCAAAAGTCTACGGTAAGATGTGCCGTAACTGAGGATGTGAATCTCAGTTGGGAAGGATGGTAGCATTATAGAAAAACTGAAGGAAATGCTGGAGGAGTATTTGAAGAAAACAGAGCCGGAGTATTATCCGCCTGTAGAAAATCTGCTGGATCTGATTTACGAGCATTACACAGAGAACAACCCCGTAGAGAAAAACACAATTGCTGGGAAAGCAGCAAAGGTCAAGGAAAGGGAACTGGAAGAGTGGCTGCGTGGGCTAGATGGTATGGATAGGTTGGCAGATGATTATATCGGAGATAAGATTCCGCTTTGGGAAAAAATCATGGATCAGCAAGGCAGTGTGTGCTGTGCATGGGAGAAGACCGCTTTTGAGGAAGGCATGAAAGTCGGGATACGGCTTATGATGGAAGTATATAGTTTGTAATGGAAATAAGATGAAGTCCTGGAGTTCAAAAAAAGCCCTCGCTGTGAGTGATACACAGTGGGGGCGCTGGTCAGTTATTATCTTCTGCCTGTATTCTGAGCAATTCCTCTATTTCATTTTTATTCGCTAAGCGTACCGCTGACTTCTCCTTATATATTTGTGCTCCGCAGTCTGGGCAGCGGTCAGGCAGCTTCTCAGCAGAGAAGCAGTAGCGGCAGGCATCGCAAAAATAGTAATTCAAGTTATATTCACCCCAATCTCTAATATATCCTCAAATGCAATAATGGTCGGCAGCTCTTTGCCGGTATCATTTATAAATCCTGTGTATATTCGCAGTTCTTTGTTGATCGAATCCACAGCATCCAATACTCCGGCAGCATCCTCATAGTAGCCGTCCGTGAAATATTTTATTGTGATCTCTTGTCCCTTCCGAAGCTGGCTGATCTTTTGGTTCAGAGCTTCCTTGCCTTCTTCAGACAGTTCGATTCTATTTCCTTTTAGGTGATCCTTGCCCTCAGAAGCAATCTCATCCTCATAGCCTCGTAAGGCGGCAAAAGGAGAGAAGATTTTAGCGCGATTTGACATCGGCATCCGTGGATGATTACATGGTGGCTCCGGGCGGGAAGCGTGGAGTATTTTGCCATACTTACTTTGGACGGCTCTGCCTTCCGGTATGTTCTTGTAGTCCATGTTCGCCCTCCTTACGTAGCCTTATGGCCGCCTATCTGCTGATTTCTCTCTCTCATCGTTGCTCCGTCCAGATAGTTGGTTCCTTTCAGAACGGCATTCTTTCCGAACTTCTTCTTGAGACCAAGCATCGCATTCTGCAGCTTCTTCTCTTTTTCCAGCTTGGTCGTGTCTGTGAACAGGTCAACTTGGAAAAAGCCCTCGTCTTTGACCACACGGTTGGCGGTGATTGTGATCCGTCTCACGGTCAGTGTTTTATCCGCTATTCTCTCAAACAGCTCGGTTGTGGCGGAGATCAGGATACTGCCGAGGTTGGTCGGATTATCCAGCTTCGTACTGCCGTGAGCACCCTTCGGAACGGTGCGACCGTAGTGGTCGATGTGTACCGAACCTCTGTACTTTCCGCTGTCACAGTTTTCCCGGTCATAGCCCACATCCAACGTCAGGCTATCCGTAACCAGTCCTTTATCTGTTAATTGCAATACTAAGCTGTCAGCCATCTCCATGACAATGATTCTGGCTTTGTCATATGGGTAAGGGCAGGAGAGAACCTGTCCTTCGGAGATACTATTAGTGCTGGGTTTGTAGGCTTTGATCTCTTTCATGCCGCAGGGTTCCAGACCCCAGGCATGGTCGATCAGCAGTTCGGCGTCAACACCGAATTCCTTATATAAGATATCCTGATTGACGGTGCTGAAATAGGCCAGCTCGCCCATCGTATGGATGCCGTGCTTTTCTAGCCGCTTGACGGTGCCGGGACCAGTCATCCAGAAGTCTGTGAGCGGCTTGTGGTCCCAGAGGAGATAGCGGAAGCTCTCTTCATCCAGCTCAGCGATGCGGACTCCGTCCTTGTCCGGCGCGGCGTGTTTTGCGGTGATGTCCATTGCCAGCTTTGCCAGATACAGATTCGTACCGATTCCGGCGGTGGCAGTGATGCCGGTCGTATAAAGCACTTCCCGGATCATTGTCATGGCGAGGTCGTGTGCCGTCATATTATAGTGGGATAGGTACGAGGTGGCATCGATAAATACCTCGTCGATGGAATATACCACGATGTCCTCTGGTGCAATGTATTTCAGATAGATGCCGTAAATCTGCCGCGATACCTTTTCATAGTATGCCATCCGGGGCGGTGCGACGAGGTAAGAGAGTTCGAGTGACGGGTCGGCGGCAAGGGATAAGGAATCATAGGAAGCAGAGGAGAAGGATGGTTTGCCGTCCTTATACATAGCTTTTCTTAATCGTACCGCTTCCCTTAACCGGTTTGCATTGACCTCTTTGACCTTCTGCACGACCTCGAACAGTCTGGCGCGACCCGGAATGCCATAGGCTTTCAGGGAAGGAGACACAGCGAGACAGATAGTTTTCTCAGTGCGGGAGGAATCCGCCACGACCAGATTTGTGGTAAGCGGGTCGAGGTGGCGGGCAGCGCATTCCGCACTTGCGTAATAGCTTTTAAGATCTATTGCAAGATATGTGCGTTGCATCGTGTGATTTCCTCCTCTCTATGTGCTCGTGTTATTTTCCAGTCCTTTCCACAAACCACCGGCCTAACCGTCCATTGAAGCGCGGATCGAGATGCTCAAAGAACAGGTGCTTTTCCTGCCCTTGGATGAGCACAGTAAAGCAGTCACCGGAGTAACCGTTATCGGCAGTCCCGGCAGGACGGAAGTCGCGCACTGTTTCGATTGGGAAGGTACGTCCATCCGACCATGTGATCGATGTCGGCTGCATATAGCCTGTAGAATCAAAGTCGGAGGATACCTTTACATAGACTCGTTCTTTTGTCATAAGCAGTCACCTCCATGTTTAATCGTAGCTTTTAGAGCAATTCTTCATGGAATCTTTCAGAAAGTTGCTCTTAAGCTCTGGCACAGCAGGAAGCTGGTACCCTTTTGCGGTAAGAATGTTCAGTTTAAAATCAACAAAGTTTTTTTCGATTCCAGCCACCTGTGCGATCTCCTCAAGGGTGGCGAATCCTGTATGCGTGTATTGAAAGTCCTGCAGAAGCTCGTGATATTTCAAGGCACGGTATGTGCTGGAGCAGTGGGGTGGCAGAGAAGCCTCCATCTGAAGCCTGTCAGCGTTGAATTCATAGAAGCCGATTGGTTTCAGTACATCATCATCTGACAACAGCAGTTCAGCAGCAAACGTATTCGCCCTGCGCTCTGCTTTTGCATTGCTGAGACTATAAAAATATGTATCCTGGAAAGCCTGACCGGATGCCGCATGTTTCCGGTCGAAGATGGCGTGCCCAAGTTCGTGAGCCAGTGCGGATCTGCGTTGTTGTTTTGAGCAGTTTGGATTGATACCGATGTATTCGCAATTTAGAAGCACAGTATAAAATCCAAGGAGCTCTTCGCAGAACCGGATGTCTTTAATCTTAATGGCGCGCTGGGCAATGATAGCTTCCGGGTCATTGCTCTTGTATCGGCGGCTTACAGCGTCGGCGGCAGTAATAGCAAAGTTGTCCAACAGCGACTCCTTTCCTCTGTAAGTCGATTACAGATATTTTTTAGGAGTAAACTTTTTTGCCTCTTCTTTTGCGTCAAGGAAGAGGGCTTCCATTTCCTTAATGAAATTAGCCTGATCTTCTTCGGACAGCTCGCCGCCAGCAAAAAGGGCAGAGGTCTGTTCTTTTATTTTCTTTGCCTGCGCTACACCGCGGGAGCCATACTTCTTACGGACGTCAGCGTAAAATTGGTCATCGCTGAGTTCCTTCTGGAAGGTGGCATCATCCATAAAGTAGTCGGTCGTGACACCAAGAGCAGTGGCAATCTTCTGGATTGCGTCCACGCTTGGTTCGCGCTCGCCGGCTTCGATGTAGCGGATGGCGCGATCAGACATGGATGCTCGTCTGGAGAGTTCGGCCATGCTCATACCTTGTGCGGTTCGCAGAGCTTTGATCTTTTCGCCGTTGGTTGCATTCGGTGTAAGTGCGGTGGCTGCTTCAGCCCGGACATCCTGTGTGTCTAGCAAGTTCGTATCTTTTTTCATGTCATGCCTCCATGTGGGATATTTTGCTGTTTTTTGCCGGAAGGGAAAGTGACCGGTGAGAAGCAGCAATTTTTTTGTAAAGCCTACTTGACAAGGAACAACTGTCCCTATATACTAAGAACAACAGTTCGTGAACTTCTGTTCCTATAATACAATAAGAAGTTGTAGAAGTCAATAGGAAAATGAACTTCTGTTCCTTTTTATTATGGTATGGGATGTAACTGTGGCTGTAACATGGACTTAGCATAACGCAACTTCGAGTTAAGAAACGCAATAAAAGCAACAAAATAAAATCATTGCGTAATATTGACAAGTATGCAATGCAGTGCTACTATATAAACAGAGGAGGTGTGACACCGATGGGAAGAAAGAAGATAACGAATCTTTTTCCTGATTACATTAGGACGGGAAAGGCTGACCTGGAAGTGCTGAGTCAGTTGGTTCTGAGTGCAAAGGGAGAACGGTCGATGAATGACTTTGCGAATGAGTGCGGGGTAAATACGTCGACGATTTCCCGTATTATCAATATGAAGAACACAACGGCTTGTTCTGATGAGGTGCTGGTGGCGATATCAAAGGCTGCAGATCCGAACAGTGGGGTCACACTGGAGAAACTGTTGGCGGCCAACGGAATGGTGAAACTTGTTCCTGCTGGAACAGAAGGAGCCGTTGTATCTCCATCTCAGATTGTTTTTGGCTTGGCAGATATCGCAGAAGAGCAGAATATTGAGCCAGATCCCAATTCATCAAATACGTTCTTACGGAATGCAGCGAAGACGCTTACAGGATATAAGTTAGAGCAAGATTACAGGGAAACGCTGCAGAACGCATTCCTTATGAACGGCTATTTTGTAGAACTGGTTTCCTACGAAAATATGATCTGGCCAAGAACCAAACATTATATGGCTGATTTCGCAATTCGGACAAATGCTCTTTTGGAAGAAGGCATTGATACATGGCTGTTTGAGTGCAAGTCTTATACGGCAGGAATCGGCAGAGGTACGATTAGCAAGATGAATCAGCTGTTTGCGATGGCATATATGGAGAGTCCTCGTGAGCATGGCATTAAGGTTTCAGTAGTAGTAAACCATGTGGCTATGATTGAACAGGCGAGAGAGTATTATGCTGGGTGCAGGATTAGAGATTATTTCTCTTTTATTCTGATTGATCCGGTGAACCGGTGTGTAAAGGATGAATTTTGCATTCCGCGAATCGATGGAACAGAGAAGTCAGTGTTTAAGGTACAAGATGGGAGATGAGGATATTGATTTCAAAATGTGGAATTTATACGTCGCAAGGAAAGCGGGTGCTCCTTGCAACCCGTGCAGTTGTAAATGGCCGTAAGGCTGTTGCCTATGTGAAGAACGGGCAATTGCAGGGGTATGAGTACCTGGATGATTTTAATGAGCAATGTTATTCTGGTCCGTACATGACCTTTGAAGACAAAAAGGAACAGCTCAGGATGTGACTGCTCCCAGTAACCGCTTGACTCACCGCAGGACGTGTGAGCCAGCCTGATTGAATTTACACCTGCCTGCAGGTGCTGCCCGGATACGCTGGAAAGCATAGTGTGCGTGGTAAGCCGAGGTAGACTTTAGATGACCTTAGTTTAGGTTGTCTTGGGTCTGCCTCGGCTTTTTTTGTTATCTGAGTTTACAAAAGCGATGCCGTGAGCATCTTTACATCACGCAGACGTCTAAAAAATATGAAATACTGGGTTATTACTTAGTAGTGGAAATCCGGCTTAGTGGAAGTGGCACTGATTGCTTACATGGTGGATTTCCGTGTCAGGAATTTCAAAAAGAATGACCATTGGTGTTGGTTCTTCTGTTGTGAATGCACTGTTTGAAAAAGGCGTGGGGTATAAACATAAAGGCGATAAATTTGTTGAGGAGTGATAAAAAAGAAGTCTGATTTTTAGTGTATTTGCACCAAAAAAGTTATTAAAATTCGACATATCCACCTGTCGATTTTTGGACACTTTTGGTTGTCGATTATTGGTGCCGGGTGTATACTATAAGAGCGGTCAACGAGATGGCAGTAATCGGTAAAAATACCTGTTGTTTGACCTGAAAGCCACTTAGTATACATAACTAAGATTTCCCCCATAAGTGGCAGGAAACTATACCAATAACGAAAGCAAATACATAGATAGGAAAATACATAGTATGAAGATTTTGATTTTAATTAGAAGCGTAATCAGCGCAAACAATTTCATAAGAGGCCGAAGTACGGGGTTGCTCAGGAAGAAATCGTAGATTTTAACCTGACTTGTTGTCGACACCCTTTTTCAGAAGGATTGGGTCGGAGCATTCCAGAGACTGTGTACTTTGAGTAGCATCTGAGTACATAGTCACAGGGATGCCCCGGCCTTTTTTGCTGCTTATGCTTTGGGAAAGGGGGTGTCAGGCGTGGTCGATATTCACAGTGATGAGTATATTATCGGTCAGAATATCAGAAAATATCGTAAACAGAAAGGCTGGTCACAAAAAGACCTCAGCGATGCCGTGGACATTGACCGCGCCAACATTTCTGGAATTGAAAACGGTGAGCGTGGTGTGATGAACTGCGTGATGCTGAAGCGGTTTGCCAGAGCCCTCGGTGTGTCGATGGATACACTTTTTTTTATGCCTACAATGTCGTGAATTCAAAAATGTATCAAATTTGACCCCAAAGTGTGTCAAGTCTGAAATCTGCAAGAGACCGTCATTTTGTTATCATATAGTCAGTTCAAGGGACAAGCCCACAGAGCCAAAACGAAAGCACCTGTCGGCAGTACCTCGGACAAATAAAAAAATATCGAAGCCCGATTCTAGAGCAGGCGAAGGATACCATAAGCGATCTGACAGCACAGCAGAGTTATTTGCTGGAGCTGGAGGACTGAACATGGGATCATTCTAACCTTCTTTAGAACCGGGCTTTTTGCGCCTTTTGACCGCAGAGTCTGTCCGTTTCATGAGGATGCGGCGAATCTCCATGTGTGTTTTTCAAAGCCAGAGCTTTCAGTATCCTTCCCTCCCAGAAGTCCGGGGGAAAGGACAGAAAAATGATGAACATGATGACTGGAGCAGTAGCAATCAACGGTGGAGTAGGTGTGATGGAGATCCATCAGCCGCAGGTGGCAGTCAGCCAGATGACAGCAAGCGCGGCACAGGCTGCAGAGCAGGTGGCTCTCAACGCACACATCACCCTGCGTGAACTCAAAGGAATGATCGACACTGTGGTGGAGAAGAAGCTCCCGACTTTCAAGACCCTTATGGAGATGAACCCGGTGGCAGTAGCCCGCACGAGCGTGAACGGTGCAAAGCTGACGGCCTATGAAAACGGCTATGCAGTATATGAGGTGGACAGTGCCCACACTGTCATGGCCGTGGATCGCTGCGGAGATTACCGCTACGATTTCACCGATGGCACACACCAGATCGTGCCGGCAGAGACTTTCGAGGATGCCGAGTGGAGTCTGCGCCTTCTGATGGAAGGAGAGAAGCGTATGGAACACAACCTCAGTAAGACTGTCGCAAAGTTTGAACAGGTGCCGCTGGAGTGTGATGGTTCTGACTGGTCCGCTTCTATTATGGTGGATTTTTTGGA
Source organism: Acetatifactor sp. (assembly GCA_045124375.1). GTDB lineage: Bacteria > Bacillota > Clostridia > Lachnospirales > Lachnospiraceae > Acetatifactor. Next base: position 21,532 of record JBGVLR010000220.1, on the reverse strand, counting down.
TGAAGACAATGCCGAGATGCTGGCAGACAGGGAACTTCGCCGTCTGTATGCTGCCATGAGCAAGCTGACCGAGCGTCAGATGGAAGTGGTGCAGCTCTACTTCTATAAAGGTATGACCCAGCAGGAGATTGCAGAGGAAATTGGAATCGGTCGCCGTTCTGTTGGAAACTGCCTGGAAGGTGCTCTGAAAAAAATCAGAAAAAACTTTTAAGAAAAGTACCTCCCAAACAGCTCCAAACGGTGTGCTTTATGTAAGGATAAGGGTGAACGACTGATGGGAATGGCAGCAGACAATCTGGAATGCTACGAGAATCTGGCGAATGCAATCATCCTGCAGGCTGTCAGGGATTACAAAACTGTACTATTCCGTCTGGAGGACCATCCGAACAATCGGGATGCGCAGTTTGAGAAAAAGAGGCTGGAAGGTTTCTTTCACTCCAACTGGTACAACACGCTGACGGATCTGGATGCCGGCACACTCATTTCAGGTGTGCAGGCAAGAGTGAAGGTTGAAGCCGTGGAGCGCAGAAAGAGGAGGCCAGAAAACCTGCGCCGGAAAGCAGAGCGAGAGATGAAAAAGCTAGTGAAACTGCTCACGGAAGCCGGTGCTGCCCTGACTCCGGAGAACATCCGGGCATTAGGTGATATTGCGTGATAAAAATAAATAGACCAGAACAGGAGGTGCAGTATGGCAGACGAGATGGATTATATGGAACAGGCAAAGGAACTGGCTGATTCCTACAGGCTGCTGGTACACAGGCGGGATATGCTCCGGCAGCAGTACGAGGATTCCCGGTCCTGGTTTTATACTAAGGACGAGATCATCTACAAGCTGTCGCAGGGCGCACACGAGGAATTCGAGCGAGTGCAGACCAGTGGATTGTCGAATCCGGTGGAGCGAACCGTCCTCAATTGTGACAAGGTGCTGGCGTCTATGAACCGGGAGGTACAGACCCAGCGTACCGAGCAGTTTCTGGAACCCTATTACAAGGTCTGTGAAGATATCGAGCTGTTCGAGGTTGGACTGCGCAGTCTTCGGGGGTGTACACGGATCGTGGCAGAGCAGGTCTTTGTGGACGGTAAGAAGCAGTCAGAAGTCACAGGTGCTGATGGTAAAACACTGAGCCGCCGAGCAGTGGAACGGGAGAAAGAGCTTGCACTGCAGGGAATTGCGGATGTGATCCGTTTGCACGATAGACACAGGAGGGGAGAATGTGGGAAGACCGATTAAGTGGGCCTCTCAGCCCAACAGACAGCATGAGATCATAGCAAAGGAAGCCTGCGGTAATTATGAAAAACTCAAGGCCGATATTGCTGAGAAAGAAAAGATGCTGGTAGAAATCAAGCAGGAGCAGGCTGCGGCGATATCCAACTTGGAACGCGGTATCAAGGAAGAACTGTATGTTGAATGCAAAAGAGCGTATGACCAGCAGAGTACACAGCTCCGCACTATGGAACTTGCTCTAAGCCATGTGGCTGACAGCAATGCACGGGCAGCAGTCAGACAGTTTTATTTTGAGCGTGTTCCATTGAAGTCGATGAAAGATTCTAACGGCTGTCTTTTTGGAAAAAGCAGGGCCGATTACTACAAGGGAAAAGGCTTCAAAGAATTTGTGGTAAATTTGGAAAATGAAGGCTTTTTCAGGAAAAACAGCAGTTAATTAGGAAAACTGCTTCTTATGCGTACATCGGCTTTTTGCTATACTTTATACTAGGAAAATAAGATGAAACCAAGAGCGAGTAAGAGTGCTGGGAGCGAGGCCCGGTATTTTTATTCGCTTTTTTACATTTCGCGCCGCCGAAGAACCGCATTTCTGGCGGCTGTTTTTGTATCAAAGAGAAGAGGTGAAACCCAGAATGGGGAGAAAGAAAAGCAATGCACGGATTCAGCCGCATGGCAAAAGAATCCATGTCAACAAGTACATCAACAAGCGCGGCCGTACCAGGCGTAAGAGTGCCGCCGCTTATAACCGCAGCGTTGAAAAGCAGCAGGAAAGCAGTCAAAAGGCTGTCGTGAACTACGACTCCCTTCCTGCTTACCACTGGCCGACGACCAGAATCCCGAAACAATATGAAATCTGGTTTGCAGAGCTGGGTGACCATTATGGCACTTCGGTGCAGAGCGGTAATCGCCCGGTGCTGATCCTGACAAATGATGTCGCAAACCGATATTCGCAGACATTCACAGTCATTCCGCTTACGAGCAAGATGAAGAAGCTCGACCTGCCGACACACATCGTGCTGACAGAAGCGCACTGTGAGATGCTTAAACCGGAACGGCTGGAAGATTCGGTTCCGCTGATCGAGCAGATCACCACAATCGACCAGTCCGCTCTGTTCAACCGCCTTTGCAGGGTTACTTCTGCGGAAAAGAAGCAGGAAATCGAACTGGCGGTGGCACGGCAGTTCGATATGAACACGACTAAGAAAAAACAACAGAATACAGACAAAAATGCTGCACCTAAGTGTGGCAGCAGGAAGGAGGTCTGACCGCTATGATGGACATCAAAAACATCCCGGCGGAGTTGAAGACATCCTGCCGGTTTTGTGCCTGGAAGTTTGAAAAGCGAAACGGACAGAAGACCAAGATACCATATAACCCGGCAAACGGTAATAGAGCCAAGACCAATGACCTCCGCACCTTTGCGGACTTCAAGACCACACTCGTCACCTACGCGATGGGTGGTTACCAGACCTTACTTTGTTCCATTCTGGACGTGTGAAGATGATTCCGTTCAATCGGCATTTCAAGGAAAATGAGCAGGATCGAGGATTGAAGGCTCAGTTTGCAGAGCCGGACAATATGGCTGGTATCTTTAACTGGGTGTATGAGGGGTTTAAGCTGTTCATCAGAGAAGGCCTTGAAATGCCGCAGGCAGTCAAGGATGCCACGGCGGATTACGAGCTGGAATCCGACAAAGTCGGTCAGTTTGCGAATCTCTGCCTGCGCCATGCAAAGGGCGAGGAGCTGCGCTGTGCAGCAGTCTTTGATATTTACAAAGGCTGGTGTGAGGCAAACAACACAAAGGCTCTGAGCCAACCGAACTTCAAAAAAGAACTGGAGCAGAAGTATACCTATGAGGTCCGCAGACCGTGGAAGGAAAAGGGCAATGCCACTGCTTTCTGGAATGACTGCGCATGGGTGCAGGAAGAGGATGACGGCGGTGATGTCTTGAAAGGCTCGGCACCGGAACACATCGAAAAACTGATTCAGGATTCCGTTTCGGAGACGAATGAGGAGTTCTCGGAGCTGAAAGATTGAACCGGGAGACTGTAGAAGATGTTCCGTATTCTGTAGAAGTACACGCCCATTTTGTAGAAGCGAATCCCTGTTCTTGTAGAAGAACACACCTGTTTTGTAGAAGCAATCTCACAGATCCTGATGCTGTTTTGTGTCTCACAGGGGCAAAAAGCAGTCGTGCCTGCCGATTTTGCTTCTACAGAGCTTCTACAAAATCAAGGCTTGTAGAAACGGCAAACAGTCAAGAAAGCTCGATTTTAAGCGGTTTTCTTGTAATCTTCATCATCTTTTATTCTTTCTTGTAGAAGATGTAGAAGATTATATGGTTAAGTAAAATAATTAAATACGTATAAGAAAAACCCAAAATGACTTCTACATCCTCTACAAATACTCTACAGAGCAGAAAAAGTGGGGAATTTTTGTAGGAGTCGGAACAACCAGAATCTTTGTGGGCATCTTTTGCAGCGGCTTGCTTTGTGGGAAATCACAAGGCGAAGCAGGGGCAAAGGATGCCTGCTTTGATAATACAGGAAAGCGAGGAAAACATAATGGAAAAAGTTGTGAATAAGAATCAAAACCAGCACTGGCTTGGCGCGGATACGGCAGGATATGACGATTTTCGCATCAAGCAGATGATGCCGCTGCCGATTGGAACCACGGTCATGGCAGTCGATGTGGATGAGGACGACAATGTGGTGATGAGAGATTGCGATGAAATTTCTCAGCCCTATTGCCTGGTACTGACAGAGGACGAGAGAGGAAAAACGGATATTTATCCCTACAACCTTTCGACCGATGGCGGCATTGATGTGAGAGGAACGGTGATTCCGAACCGGCATTGTCCGAAGTGTCACAAGAAAATGCAGCCTCACATGGAAGAATATGAGGTCGGAACTCTTTACTACACCTGCCCTTGTGGATGCAGAGAACTCGGGGACAAGCAGTCGCCGGACATTGCACTTGGTGTGGACAAGGGCGGTGCTGGTGACCAGGGCATCATGTACGGCTACGCCACCAATGAAACGGCAGAGCAGATACCGATCCCTTACATGGTCGCATCACCACGTTCCTTTGCTCCGTGCAGCACAGCCCGGATGTGGAGGTCAGCGACTTCCGGCACATCATCGAATCCATGATGGTACTGGCCGCCTGCGAGTATGGTTTGGATGGGGACTTCACGAGGCTGGTCAATCCGACCGGCCGCTTCGTGCTGGGCGGCAGTTATGCTGACTGTGGTGTGACCGGCCGCAAGCTGGCGTGCGATACCTACGGCGGCATTGGACGAATGGGCGGTGGTGCATTAAGCGGCAAAGACCCCACCAAGGTGGACCGATCCGCAGCATACATGGCGCGGAAGATCGCCAAGGACATCGTGCAGGCTGGCTATGCTGACAAGTGCGAAGTACAGCTGGCCTATGCCATCGGTGTGGTTCAGCCGGTTGGTGTGTCGGTGGAATGCTTCGGCACGGAACATCAGCCGCTGGACTTCATCGAAGCCTATGTCCATGACAGCTACGACCTCACGCCGCAGGGAATCATTCAGCGGCTGGGACTGCTGGATGTGGATTACAACAAGGTCAGTGCCTATGGTCACTTCGGCAAGGCTGGACTGCCGTGGGAGGACTGAAGAAAATAGAAAAGCCGCCATTGAAGGCGGCAATCGCTTATTTGTTCAGTTGTTCAATAAGATAATCAATATCTGTTGAATAAGCAGGCTTGATGCCTTGGCTGTATAAATCAAGATATCTCTGGCACTCGTCAACGATTTGCTTGCTGTTCTTGTCAATGATATTCTGAATCAGCGTTGCAAAGTTGTTCCCTTCAACACGATAGCGGACAAGATACTGCTTCGTGACAGGAAACATTTTTATGTAGTGTAGACCGTGACGGTTTTTCGGTCTCGTCTGTGGACGAGGCGGCAATGCAAAATATTGATCCTTTGGTGCTGAAGCCGGAATGTTTGAACGAATAGGAACAGCAAAGTCATAATTGATGTTCTTATATTTCAAACGAATGACCAGCACATAAGGTCTGGTAGATTTTTGAAGTACCTCAGAATCACCACTGTACTTGAGCAGTAGTGCATTGTTTATCGTAACAAGTTTCATGGCTGGTTTTCCTTCCTAAAAAAGAAGGACTCACCTTTCGGCAAGCCCTTCCTACACGTAAGCGATATTCTACGCTTTGCAGCACCCCGTCGCTTGCGGAAGCTAAACATACACGTTCATCATATTCTAGCCGTGATGACCGACAAGCCATTGGCTCACTTATAGTATACTCAAAAATCGCCGAAAATGCAACGATTTGAAAAAATATTTTTTAGGAGCTGATAAAGATGCCGTACAGACCAAAGACACCGTGCCACCACCCTGGCTGTCCAGAACTGGTGGAACCCGGTCGGCTCTACTGTGAGAAGCACCTGCCTCTCCACCCGGAAGCAACAAGGCCTGCTGCCAAGCGTGGATACAACCGACGATGGCAGAAAGCGAGAAAATCGTATCTCGAAGCCCATCCGTTGTGTGTGGAGTGCGCCAAGCAAGGCAAGTACGTCCGGGCAACCGTGGTGGATCACATCGTTCCGCACCGTGGTGACCAGAAATTGTTCTGGGACCAAAGCAACTGGCAGGCTCTCTGCAAAGAGTGTCACGATCGGAAGACTCTGACCGAGGATATCAATCCGACCTACACCTACTGACAGGGCCCACCGGGGGCCGGGGTCACTTCTCTGTGGTGAAGTCTCACGGAGACCGGTGCGCCCTTTCGTGTGAAAATCCGCAAATTTGGCAGGCCGGGGGTCAGAGGATTTACGGCGCAAAATGAAACAGGAAAATGTACAGGCATCGGAGCTTCGGTTTCGGTGCCATTCTTTTTCCCCGAAATGAACCAAAGTGTGTGAAACCTCTCGTAAACAGGGAGCTTTCGCACATTTTAGCTTGTTCCGGGAGGAGCAGGGGAGAGCGGGAATCGGCCGCCGCAACAACGATCCAACTGCCCCACATGATCTTCAACTGGTTTGACTGGAAGCGGGATGGCAAGGAATACCCGAAGATCCACCCCTCCCAGAAACCAATCTCTGTGCTGAAACGACTGATCGAGACCTTTACAGATGAGGGCGATGTGGTCATTGACCCCTGCGCCGGCAGCGGCTCCACGCTGAGAGCAGCAAGAGAACTGGGGCGCAACAGCTACGGATTTGAAGTGTCCAGAGATTTTTACCGGAAAGCAAATGAGCAGATGCTCGGAGAGGAGGCTTCCGCATGAGCACAGAACAGAATATGATCTTGACCCTCGGCAGCCTCTTTGATGGCTCCGGGGGTTTTCCATTGGGCGGGCTTTTGACCGGGCAGATCACTCCGGTGTGGAGCAGCGAGATCGAGCCCTTTGCCATCCGGGTCACGACCAAGCGTCTGCCGCGGGTGAAGCATTACGGAGATGTGTCTGCCATCAGCGGTGCGGACTTGCCTCCTGTAGACATCATCACTTTTGGCAGTCCCTGTCAGGATATGTCCATCGCGGGTAAGCGGGACGGTCTGGATGGTTCACGGTCCAGTCTGTTTTACGAAGCAATCCGAATCGTGAAGGAAATGAGGTGTAAGACCAATGGAGAAAAACCAAGATTTATCGTGTGGGAGAATGTGCCAGGGGCCTTCTCCTCAAACAAAGGACAGGACTTCAAAGCAGTCCTCGAAGCAGTCATCGGTGTTAAAGAACCGTCCGCCTCGGTGCCTGCGCCTGAGAAGAAAGGATGGCCCGACGCTGACTACTACGTGGGAGACGGATGGAGTGTCGCGTATCGAGTTCTTGATGCACAATGGTGGGGCGTTCCCCAAAGAAGAAAACGTATCTACCTTGTCGCAGATTTTGCAGACCAGAGTGCCCCAAAGGTACTATTTGAGTCCGAAGGCGTGTCTCGGTATTCTGCGGAGGGCTTCCGTGCGTGGCAAAGAGCTGCCGCCGGTGCTGAAAGCGGCACTGGAGAGGCAGGCTGCAGCGGAGCAGGAGGACGGATCTGTCTGAACGACCAGGGCGGTGGGCAGATGGATGTTTCCCAGGATGTGACCGGAACCCTCCGGGCAGAGGAGCATGGGCATCAGCCGTGTGTTCTGGAAGCCGCCGGTTTCTGTACAGAGCATTCTGCAGATGCCAGAAGCATCGGATACGAGGAGGAACGCTCACCGACCCTCCGGGCTGGTGTCGTACCTGCCGCCATCGCACTGGAAAATCATCCTGCTGACAGCCGGGTGAAGATTTCCGAGGATGGCAAGGTGCAGACACTGACGAGCCGGTGCGGTACGGGTGGCGGCAATGTTCCGATGGTCATGGATACTGTTGAAAATTCGGTGGAAAGTCCGGTGAAAGGTGTTGAAAACTCTCCGGCGGTCACACTGAAGATCTGCTCCGGGTGTGAAGGCGGCGGCAAGGGAGCCATCTGGCAGGAAGAAAAGTCGGCCACCCTCGGCTGCAACAACGACCAGACATTGTTCGTTCCGAAATGCTATGGTGTCTGCTCCAAAGCCAGCCATTCCATGATGTCCGACAATCCGCATAGCGGTTTTTATGAAGCGGAGACCTCCCGGACGCTGGACCGCAGTGGCGGCGACCCGACCTGTAATCAGGGTGGTATCTGTGTGGTGGAGCCGGTCGCCTTTTCCGGGATCTGGGAGAGAAGTCAGCGGCACTGGCAGCAGAGCCGGGGATGAAGCAGCAGACCTTTGTGGCACAGCCGGAAGAGGTGACTGCCTTCCATGTGAACCAGCGCAATGAGCTGATTGATCTGCATGGCAAGTCCGGCGCTTTGATGGCGACCCGGAGTGATCAGATGCAGACCTTCGTCCTGCAGGGCAACATGATCGGCCGCAAGGATGAGAACGGTCCGCAGGGGGATGGGGTCAATGAGGATGTCTGCTTTACACTGGATGCCACTGACCGCCATGCAGTCTGCGCACCGGAGGATGTGTATGCCATGACCATATGCTGAACCTTCATGCCACCTTTACAAAAGGGACCATTGAATTCCGCCTTTTCCAATTCGCAGACCCAGCGGACGGAAAGCGCAACGGGCTGCACGCCGGTGAGATGAAAGCCTACATCCAGCTTTGCCTCGCAATGAGCCAGCTTGCCAAGATGGTCAGAACGGCAAGCCCAAAGCCCCAGCAGACCGACAACGAAAAGTACGCGATGCGGTGTTGGATGCTGAGGCTGGGATTCATCGGGGATGAATTTGCAACGGCAAGGGAGATCCTTCTGCGGAACATGGAGGGCAACGCATCCTGGCGGAACAAATAAGCCGGGATGCACGGGCACCTTTTGGGCGGGCAACCGCCCTTGAGGTGGTAGAAGGAGGTGCAGGTTTATGAAAAGCACGTTAAAAAATGAAAACACACCGGGCGGCAGAGCCTTTAAGGTGACCATCACCGAGACCTACCAGAGGACGGTGACCATTTATGAATCTGAGATGAAAGAGCCGACCGTGGAGGAAGCCCAGCGTGTGGCAGAGGACTGGTGGCGGGACAGCCAGATCGAGCTTGGGAAAGAGGATTTCCAGGGCGTGGAGTTCACTGGCAGGGAGGACGGTGAGGCAGATGTTTGAACTGATCAGCCGAAACCCATCCAGATATTACCTTGCCTACGGAAGCAACCTCGACATGGAGCGGATGGGAAAGAGATGCCCTTACGCTGTGGTGGTCGGCACGACCGAGATCAAGGGCTACCGGCTCCTGTTCAAAAAGAGTAAGACCGGCTGCTATGCCACCATCGATCAGGATGCCAATGAAAGCGTACCGGCAGTGGTCTGGAAACTCTCGGAATATGATGAGCTCCTGCTGGACCGGTACGAAGGATGCCCAAGATACTACTATAAGAAGCAGTTCCAGCTTCCGGTCTGGAACCTGAACGGGAACCGCATGAAGAAGGCAAAGCCCTGCATCGCTTATGTGATGCACGAGGACCGGCGGCTTGGCTGCCCGGATGCCGAGTATTTTGAACTGCTGCGTGGCGGATACAGCGACTGGGAATTTCCGCTGGACACACTGAAGCGTGGACTGGCAGCCAGTATCGGAAGGACGGAAGCCGTCCGGTATCTGAAGAAGCGGCAGATGATGTAAGAGTACACGATCAAAAGCAAGGAAAGGGACGAAGAGAACCTCGACCTCTATGAGGGCTACCCGAACTACTAAGCTACCTCGAAATCATCCGCTAAAGGCAAGACCGACAGGCGCAAGGGGCTGGAAATGACCAGCCTTTTGCTCGTGTCTGCCTTCCGAAAGCCGGCATGAAAAGCACATAAATATGACAATTACAGGGCTTTATGATCGTGTAGTTTAGCCGCTTGATAGTGCTCCGAGGTGACGGTAATATACAGTCACCGAAAGGGGAAAACAACAAAAACGGAGGATACGATAATGACGAAGAACGAAGACCGCATCAATAAACTTTTCAAGGAACTGGTACCGGAGACGGGCAAGGCAGACAGCCTCGCAGGGGAGCTGGTAAGGGCAATGAGCCGCATCGGATACCGCTTTTACAACGATGGCGACCAGCTGGGCATCGGCTACGGCAAGGAAACCTGCAACCCTGCAGGGCGGTTCCTTGGAGCCAAGGGCAACGACAAAATCGCAAAGCTGACTGCAGATGCCTGGGCAGTCTACAGCGAGGAAGCCTACGAAAAGGTTCTGGACATCCTTTGCGGAGCGGTTGCCGACTATGTCGAGCAGAACCCAGACCTTAGAAACCAGCCGACCGACGACATGTGGGACTTCAAGGATGAGGAAGAAGACCAGGATGACAGCTGGGATGAGGAAGAAGATGACTGGGACGAAGAGGACTACGATGAAGAGGACTATGACGAGGAAGAAGACTACTAAGCCAGAGAAACACACGGGGCTTGCCGGAAACGGCGGCCCTTTTCTTCTGCCGTAATACGCACAGCTCCGGGCGGCTATCTTTGTGTAGTATAGCCGCTTGATAGTGTGTGATATAGACGGTAATATGCACATACCGAAAGGGGAAAGCCCCAAGGGAAAAAACGAAAACACGGAGGAATTCACCATGAAAAAGCATTTGATCGACTTCCCGGAAAACAACATCAGCATCGAGAGCTTCTACGACCGACTCAGACCTTGCTACGACAGCATCATGCAGTTCGGTGACAGGGTTCTGGTTGCCCAGATGAACTGGAACGGCATGCTGGAGGGAGCGGTATACGGCTTTGTGGAAGACCCGGAGGAAGGCTGGTCACCGATTGAGTGCCGACTGGAACTTCTGAAGATTTCCGATGAGACCTACACGGATGCCGGTTACGCAATCGAGTGGTGCATCAGGAACGCACACTGAAAAAGGGCAGAGCTCCTTCGGGAGCTTTTGCTCGTAGTGGTGGATTCTTCCAGTGTGGAAATACACATAAATCCGACAAAAAGAGATGTGCATGATCGTGCAGCATAGCCGCTTGATAGTATCCGGAAGTGACGGTAATATACAGTCACAACGAAGGGGAAAGCCCTACGGAAAACAAAACACACGGAGGATACAGACCATGACGAACAAAGCAAAAACCTACCTTAAGAACATTCAGGGAGCCGATACCGAGAAGAAGCTGATCAACGTCGAGATCGCCTTCAAGCAGGACATGACCCTCAGCTGCAGCGACCTCGGAAGTCTTTGCAGGGCAGCAGAGGACAGGCGGTACAGCCTGCGGAACAACGAGGAGACGCTGAAGCTGAAGCAGATCCTTTTCTTCCGGACGAAAGCGGAGATGGATGCCTACCACGACATGAGCCGCAAGCCGGAAGATTGGACGGAAGCGGAGATCGAGCAGCAAAGAAGCCGCTTCTGCAGCGTTTGGCAGGTCATCGAGGAAGCGGAACTGGTCGATGAGTACGAGGCTTGGAAGGAAGCCAACCCCAACGCCTAACAGCCCCCAAAAGGTACACGCCCCGAAAAGGGGCTGTGCCTCGTATCCAATGTGTTTCTGAAACTGGAAAATATTAAGCTGAATAAAATAAAAGTTTCCGAAATGGGAAAATAATTTGATATTCTGCGTATAATATGCTATACTGAGAAAAAAGGAGGAATGCAGATATGGTTGAACGTAAAGAATATCTTGACCAGCTTTGGGCATGGAAAGACGAGCAGCAGATCAAGGTCGTGACCGGAATCCGTCGCTGCGGAAAATCTGTACTTCTGGAACAGTATCAGCAGAGACTCTTAGCGAATGGAGTCACACCAGAACAGATTATTTCCATCAATTTTGAAAATCTGGATTACGAACCTTTGAAAGATTATATGAAGCTGTACAATTACCTCAAAGAACGTTTATGTGCAGATAAGATGACATACATCTTTTTGGATGAGGTTCAGGAAGTTCCATCATTCGAGAAAGTGGTTGACAGCCTTTATATCAGAGACCATGTGGATGTTTATATCACAGGCTCCAATGCTTATATGCTGTCAAGTGAGCTTGCAACGCTTTTGTCAGGAAGGTACACAGAGATCAAGATGCTGCCGCTTTCTTTCCGCGAGTATATGGCGGTGACAGGTATGGTAAAAGAGGAAGCTTTTGCAGAGTTTATGAAAACTGGTGGAATTCCGTATGTGGCAGTAATGAACCGCACGGATGAAAAAATAGATCAGTATTTGGAAGGGATCTACAACACCGTTATCGTAAAAGATATTGAGCAGCGTCAGGCAAGAAGGGAAAAAGAGGGCGGAAAACGAAAAATCACAGACATTGCGTTACTAAAGACAATTGCCAGATATCTGGCAAGCGTTATCGGCAGCCCGGTGTCAATGAAAAGTATAACCGACTATCTGACCTCAGCGGGCAGAAAAGTATCCCAAAACACAGTCAGCGATTATGTTGAAGCCCTGACAGAGTCCTTCATTTTTTATCCCGTGGAGCGGTTTGACATTGTGGGAAAGCAGCTCTTAAAGGTCAACAATAAGTTTTATATGGTAGATATGGGAATCAGAAACCACATTCTTCCAAGAAAGCGATACGATCTTGGATTTACCATTGAGAACATTGTGTATCTCGAACTTTCACGAAGGGGTGGCAAAGTCAACATCGGGAAATATGGTTCTACTGAAGTCGACTTTGTGACACAGAAGGAAGGCGTGCTTACCTATTATCAGGTGACCGCTGATATGACGGCGGAAGAAACCTTTGAGAGAGAGATGAGACCGCTGCGGAGCATTCAGGATAATTATGAAAAGATTGTCCTGACACTGGATCGTTTTTCACTAGGAAATTACGATGGCATAAAAGTTGTGAATGTCATCGATTGGCTTTTGGGATGAGGAATCTGCGTATGAGTGGTGTGGAAATCAGTCAAAAAAAGCAGACTGATAGTAATAATCAGAAACTGGATGGAAAGAGTGTCACAGAATCTCTTACAGGGATTCTGAAAGAAGATGACCTTGATGCGAGAAAGGCAGAAAGATTGAAAGAAAAATACGAAACGGCGTAAATAGAACATAAGATCAAGGACTTCTTCGGAGGTCCTTTTTCTTTACCCATTTTTTCAGAAGGGAGGGGAAGCCAATGGCTACCAGAGGCAGAAAACCAAAGCCGACCGCCATGAAGGAACTGGAAGGCAATCCGGGTAAGCATCCGCTGAATACCAGTGAACCGAGATTCAGAAGATAGTCGGGGCTTTCTCTCCAAATTCCGGTATCATAGTCGAAAAGTGTTTCATATACTTTTGAATTTGTGAAGCGTAACAGTGCATCTTCATAGGAAATAGTATCACGCAAAGCGAGTTCTTTGACCGTATCGCGCATGAGACTGACAGCACAGCTTTCTTTCTGCGTATCTGTGAAGTTATAGTTTGACATCTCCATAGCGGTCACTCCTTATATATTCAAGATGATTAACGGCGTCCTGCGTGCGAAAACAGAATTGGTCTTTTAGGCGATTGGGAAGAAGTTTTTCAATAGCTAGTTTGTCTGCTTTCGGTGTACCGGGGATACCAAAGTCAACGCCACCGATATACTGCTGTAAGGTGTGGGCTGTTTGGTCATCTGCAATTTTTCCACCGATGATGTCGATGGTGCCGTATTTTTTCAAAAGTTGTGGGAACAAATCCTTTTTTCGGTTTGCTGCTACAAAATGAAGCCATTCAACAGAGGCTCCTTGGTACGGATACACCTCGATTCTTTAACAAGGTTTCAACATCGTGAAGAACACAAGCGTAACCGTTTAGATGAAGGATGTCATAGCATTCAGAAATAAATCCAAGAATGTCGTATTTCTTAAACAGTTCAGTGCAGTCGCTGGGAGACATTTTCCACTTGGACTGAGCCATGCGGAAAACCCAGCACTGCATATCGGCAATGTCAATATTATATTCACTCATAGAGCGTACCTCCTTTGAGTATAATTTCTCAATTTAAGTATAGCTCTTTTTCTGCCGCTTAGCAACGACAGAATTGTAAATTTCAGATTATTTTCTGCCTGTCTGCCCTGTGCAGATGGGCTTTTTTCATGCCTGCGAGGAGGTGGTTACACAAATGGCATCCAGAATCCAGGGCATCACCGTTGAGATCGGCGGCGATACCACAAAGCTCTCCAAAGCACTGGAAAGTGTAAACAAGTCAATCAAGGGGACGCAGTCCGGACTGAAGGATGTCAATAAACTCCTGAAACTGGACCCATCTAATACAGAATTGGTTGTCCAGAAGCAGAAGATGCTCAAGGATGCCATTGAAGCCACCAAGGAAAAGCTGGCAACTCTGAAAACTGCCGCACAGCAGGCCAATGAGCAGCTTGCCAATGGTGAGATCACCCAGCAGCAGTACGATGCCCTCCAGCGTGAGATTGTGGAGACCGAACAGAATCTGCGATCCTTACAGGACCAGGCGGCTACTACCAATGCGACACTTGCCAAGATCGATGAAGCCGGAGAAAAGCTCCAGAACATTGGATCTTCTGTGGAGAATGTCGGTAAGAAGTTCCTGCCGGTGACTGCCGCTGTAACGGGTCTTGGCACTGCCGCAGTGAAGACCGCAGCCGACTTCGATTCCGAGATGAGTAAGGTGCGCTGCATGGCATAGAGATTACCGCAGGTAGTTCTGGAGTGATTTTGAAAATAAGCCGTTTGAGTACGTTGCCAAGAAATACTGTGGCATCGGATTAAAGAATGATGCTAAATCGTTCTTGAGAAAGATTAAGAGAAAAATCAAGAAGTTGGAAGCCATTTTTATGGTGGAAGATGAGGAAGGATTTGAGTATCCGCAGATAGACGAAAGCAAATGTGTGCGTTGTTATCAATGTTTGAAAGTCTGTCCGTTCAAGGTAGCGAAAGCAAGTAAGATGTGATATACTGGGAGCGGAAGCTCCCTACGCTGCTCGAATAAATTAAAAATTTTTTTGATAAATCACACACCTCTCCGTGGTGAGCAGCAGGCAACGATCTTATGGTCGGCGAAGATGTGATTAAAAAAGTTAATGATTAGGCGAAGGAGGAAAAGGAGTTGGCAAATGAAAATTTGATTAGGCTTATTAGCAGACTCCAGATATAAAAAAACGATTCAAAACGGAGTACATATCTTTGGGAAAGCCAGCCGGAAAGCCTGCTATTCAGACTCCATATCAAACGATTCATAACGATGAAAAATATTTACTGTGGAAAGCAGAAATTGAGACAGAACTTAAAATTTAACCATCCATTGTTTACCAGTGGAATGCATATGTACAGCGATTCCAAAATCTCCGATTTTCTTTCAGGAATCGAAGATGAACAGAGAATCGGATTTTTAAACGAATAGAATGCAGCTAAGGATCACAGGGAGAAAATATATATTTCCTACGATTCTACTAATAAGAACTGCCAGGCAGGAGAACTGCAGATGGTGGAATTCGGTCATCCCAAGGAAGATAAGGGACTGCCGGTATTTAACTACTCGGTAGCATACGATACCAACAACCGGGAACCTTTGTTTTACGAACAGTATCCGGGAAGTATCGTGGATGTATCTCAGCTTCAGTTCATGCTGGAAAAAGCAAAGGGATATGGATATAAACATGTGGGATTTATTCTCGACAGGGGATATTTTTCCAAGGAAAATATAGGATACATGGATGATTGTGGCTATGATTTTGTCATCATGGTAAAAGGCATGAATTCGTTGGTAAAAGAGCTGATTATGGAAAACAGAGGAAGCTTTGAAGAAGACAGGGACTGTCATATCAGAGAATACCGTGTGTTTGGAACTACTATAAAAAGACAGCTTTATGCGACGGACAAAAAAGAGAGATATTTTCATCTGTACTATTCGGAACAGTCCGACCAGGTGGCTGCAGGTAAGATATTTGTAGAGTTTGTGGCTTTGATTGTCAGAAATAGAATCTATACCCTTTTGAAGGATGAAATGAAAAAGCTGGACAAGAAGCCTAATTATATGACCGTACCGGCAGCTTTAAGGGAACTGGAAAAGATAGAAATGATACGCATGACAGATGGAAAATACCGTATGGATCATGCAGTGACTGCCACACAGAAGACCATCCTGAATGCTTTCGGAATAGATAGCAGCTATATAAAAAAGGCAACAGCACAGCTGACGGATATGTTGTGTAAAACAGAGTAAGACAATGGAGAATGAAGTTATGGGAAGAATGAAAAAGAATCCGGTATCCATAGAGGAAACCATCCGATTACATGTGGTTAAGGAAAAAGGTTCAATAGAACAATATTCAGAATGGGATTGGGAAGATGAGGATTATGAATAAATGACAAAATAAGAATTCGAGTGAGAAAAAGATAGGAAGTTAAGGGTGAATGCACACGGTATATTTTGAAGCGTGATATATAGTTTATAACATAAATAAGGAGGTGATACTGTGGGAAAGATACGGAAGTCCGGTGGCGGTCGGAAGAAGTCAAAACTGGAGTATGATGCAGGAAAGAATCTGAAGGAGCAGATGGAGAATGCTGTTGCACTTTACGGAGAAGATAATTCTCTCCAAACCATCGCAGACGCGCTGAACCTCAACCCTATCAAAGTGCGGAAGTTACTGATTACGGCTGGTGTGTATGAATCGGATGTGGCGGAGAAGGTACAAGATACTTTTGAAGAGTATCGAGAAACACAGGACTATAAAACCGCACTGCTCTCAACCGCATCAGTTCTCCAGCTTTCCAAATCGTCCGTTACCTCGTATCTGCCCTATGAAAAAGGCGTGTATTTCCCGAGTACGACGCCGGCTGAGAAGATTAGTGTTGGAGCAGAGCGGCAGAGGAGATACAGAGCAGTAAAGAAACTGAGGATGAAGCCAACAGAGGAACACCTGTGGAATGTGATTCTTATCTACCAGAAAGTGAAGTTCAAAACCTACTCCGGTTTACCGTTTACCTACGAGGTGAGAAGAGGCAGGAACGGTGAGTACACAAAAGAGCTGTGGATCGACCGCCGAGAGAACAGCAAGAGTCTGGCATGGAGTTCTGTGTTGCTGGCCTTTGAAACAGTAAAGGATGGAAGAAAAATAGTAAACAGACCGAAAGCTCTGGGCGACATCCGGGGCGTGACTTACATCTATGGGATGTTCTATCGGTTCGGCCTGATCGATGTGCCGGACGAGGTAAAGGAGAAGATGAAGCAAAAGCGGCCGAAGAAGAAATGATAGTTCTTAGATTTCTTAGTTGAGAGGGATAACGGGATTGGATGTGTTAGTAGAAGACTACGGCGGAGAAATTCCTCTCTGGGAGAAAATCATGGACAGGCAGGGGAGTGTGTGTTGTGTACCATCTGCTTCTTCACCGTTCGCAGTCTTTACGATGTTCTTGGTTTCTACAACCTCTGTCAGATTGTTTTCCTGGTCCATCTCGCAGATGCCACGAGTTACACCGCCATTGTCAGACAGAGTGTTCTTCGGCCAAGAAAATGTTAGAAAACCAATTTTGTCTTACAAATACTTGTTAAAAGTTATGGAAGATGGTACAATATATAAAAAATACAAAAGAAAGAGGGGAAGATTTTGTACGTTGTGGGTTTGGTAGGGCCATTTGGGAGCGGTTGTTCTTATGTTGCGGAAAAAATTGTAGAAAATCATGGATATGAGTATCTTTCGTTATCTGCTGTTTTGCGAGAAGAATACAAGAAAGAAAAGCCAAATAAACGGAAAATAGAAAGAAAAGAATTGCAAGATTTTGGGGATAATGCTCCAACATATATTGAAACAAATATGGCAATAGCATATGCGGCAAGTATGAGGTCTTCGTGCTTAAAAAGGAAAGTAGGAGCAGTAATTGTAGATATAACAGAAGATGTTTTTAGTTCTGGGTATAATGAAGTTCCTGCGGCAAATTTTTAAATGTGGCTAGAGTAGGTGCATCAGCAGCACTGCCAGCGTCAACTTTATTTACAACAACTTATCCATGCAATTTGTGTGCAAATAAGATTGCACAAGTTGGAATAAAGCACATTGTATATTTTGAGCCATATCCGATGGAGGAAGCGAAAAAAATATTAGAAGATAAGGGTGTGGAACAGGAACCATTTGAAGGTGTTACATACAATGGATATTTTAGATTAATGGAGGTGTTGTTTTAATGTGTAAGATATGTAACATCATGCGAGAGTATTATGAATTATGATCCGTATTTTGAGGCAGAAGTATGTGTGAAATGTGGTAAAATGGAGAGAAAAAAAGTAAAGAAGTTCAAAAAGTGATGGTTCAGCAGACTCAAAGAGTTGAAATCGCAAGACGAATTTTGGGAGTAATGGTAGCTCGTTAAACATGATGTTTAATAGAACTATGGTTTTGCAATGTTTGGATCACATTAGAAGAATGGGAATAGATCAAAGTTTTAAATAGCAAAATGTTGAACTTGCTATTTTCAGGGGTCGATGATAGTATTAAAATACATTGGAAGTTTTGTGTTCATATTGACTTGGCAGCCGGAAGTACAGCTTCGGAAAGGGGCGTGTGATTATGGGGATTTTCGTGAATCCAACCAACAGCGCTTTTCAGGTTGCGCTGAATTCAGAAATATATATTGATAAAAGCGGATTGTTGGAGCATACTAATAAAGTCATGAACACTTTGCAAGGGTATATCTGCAACAGTCGTCCGAGAAGGTTTGGCAAATCCATCGCAGCCAATATGCTCACTGCTTATTACAGCAGAGGGTGTGATTCCGAAGAAATGTTTGCAGGTTTGAAGATCAGCAAACACCCGGATTTCAAGAAGCATTTGAATCAGTATGATGTGATACATTTGGATATTCAGTGGTGCATGGAACCTGCCGGAGGTGCGGAGCGTGTGGTTTCTTATATCTCTGAAAAGACGATCGAGGAATTAAGGGAATATTATCCGGAAGTATTGTCGGAAGATATCCGTTCTTTGCCCGAAGCTCTGTCCCGTATCAATGGAGAAACAGGTGCGAAGTTTATCGTTATCATTGATGAATGGGATGTCCTGATTCGTGACGAAGCGAATAACCGGAAAGTACAGGATGAGTATATCAACTTCTTGCAAGGAATGTTCAAAGGGGTCGAACCTACAAAGTATATTCAACTTGCTTATCTCACAGGTATTCTGCCAATCAAAAAGGTGAAGACGCAGTCGGCACTCAATAATTTTGAAGAATTTACGATGCTTGATGCAAATGTTTTGGCATCGTATATTGGCTTTACGGAAGAAGAAGTAAAAATGCTGTGTGATAAGTACGATCAGGAGTTCGATAAAGTGCAACGTTGGTATGACGGGTATGTTCTGGATGATTGTCATGTATATAATCCAAGAGCAGTTGTAAGCCTGATGCAGAAGAGAAAATATAAGAGTTATTGGACTGCTACGGGATCCTATGAGGTAATCATTCCATTGCTCAACATGGATTTCGATGGCCTTAAGACAGCTATTATTGAGATGCTGTCTGGTTCAGCGGTAAAGGTAAATACAAGTCTGTTCCAGAATGATACAGTAAACTTCAAAAACAGGGATGATGTGCTTACCTATTTGATTCATCTTGGGTATTTGGCTTATGACCAAGGGATGAAAAATGCATTCGTGCCAAATGAGGAAATCAGACAGGAACTTAGCAATGCAGTAGAAAGCACAAAGTGGAATGAACTTCTGACATTCCAACAGGAATCTTCGTATCTGCTGGATGCTACATTGAATATGGATGCAGAAGCAGTAGCTGAGGGGATTGAGCGGATTCATACGGAGTATGCTTCTGCCATCCGGTATAACAATGAAAACTCCCTGAGCAGTGTGCTTACGATTGCATACCTGAGTGCGATGCAGTATTATTTTAAACCGATTCGCGAATTGCCGACTGGAAGAGGTTTTGCAGACTTTGTGTTTATTCCGAAACCGGAATATCTTCAGGATTATCCGGCACTGGTTGTGGAACTTAAGTGGAATAAGGATACAAAGACGGCCATTCAGCAGATCAAGGATAAAAAATATCCGGAGTCTGTGAGACAGTATACAGGAGAACTGCTGATGGTCGGCATCAACTACGATAAGAAAACAAAAGAACATCAGTGCATGATTGAAAAGTATAAGAAGAAGTAATGCGTAAATTGCGCATGTTTATAATGAGTTCTATGAAAAAAAGCTTTCTGAGAGTGTGACCGTGTGAGACAGGGCTTACTCTAATAGGGGGCTTTTTGATTAAGGTTTGTTCCGTTATGGCGGTCCGGATTTTCAGAAGAACAGAACCCCCCCCTATAAGAATTCCTATATGGAGAGTGAGCACTATGATAAATAATCCCAGAATAGATCTAATGAGAAGAGATACCAAAGATTTCGATAGAATAGTAAATGTTCTTGGGTGGGAGCTTACAGAACTGCGCAGCGATGGAGCGCACAGTTATCTGGTTTATAAGGTGGAAAAAAATGCAGTCAGCCATAAGTTTGCCAGATTGTATTCTCAGTCAACTGACAGGGCTGTTTATAGGGCACTGGAGAATGAGGTTGAGTGTATCTTCATCAATGGAATCAGCTTTGACGCTGATAATTCCTTTAGTAAAAATTGCAGTATACCGGTTATTCCGGAAGCGGAATTCCTTTATGTGATGACGGATTGGAACATGGAATTTCTTGGAATACCGCTTGACGAAGCGGTTGTGTCTGTAGAGAATAGTACAGGTCAGGCTAGTGAGCCTGCTTCGGAGGAAGTAGCTACCAAAAGATCTGCCGGGGGCAGTAAATCGGATGTCATCCATATTATAGAGGAGAACCCGCTGGAGCAGATTTATACGCAGCTGCGGGCATTAACCAGTAAAACGGTTGCAAGAAAAGCTGTAGAGCTTCATGCGTGTAAGCAAAAGATTGAACTGGATGAGGATGATATAATAAGGAAGGCGGAAGGTGTTTCTTATCTCGTGCAGAATGCGATTGATTATTATGATAGCGCTTCTACAGAGAATATGACGCAGCGCATGTTGAATCTATATTATGGAACGATTGCCCTAATGGAAGCGGAGATGCTGATTTCCGGAGATCAGTACAAGGAATTGTCGGAGATTGAGAATGTTACCAAAAACGGCCATGGTATGCTGACTTTCGGTGATGCACAGTCCGGACTGGGTGATTTTTATGTCGGGGTATTAAATAAGGGCCTTTTTCAGGCGTGGCTCTCTCACAGGAATGTTGATGTGACACATTTTCCTGACTCGAAAAAGAAAGCGCAGAACTCAGAATGGCATATCTCACTCAATAAGCTGCTATACTGTATTCCCGAACTGGAAAATATCCTGCTGGAAGTAGACGAGGATTATGGGCCAGGATATCTTTTTCCCTCATATGACAGCATATTCAATCATACAAGAGGACTTTCAAAGGAAACTTACTATCAGCGAAAGTATCATGGCAGTTATGTGGACATGATTGATATGACAGGAAAAGCGGATGTAAACCTGGTGAAGGGACTGCCGGGGAGGATTACCATGATCGGTCCTTACGAGGATAGCATATCCGGCTCCGGGGGATGGCGTGTGTATGTACATCACAAGAAAGACGGAAAACACTTTGAGGAATATAAGACACATAAGGGGTTGAGCGCGAGCATGATCTTGAAGCCTTTGTTCGGCATTACAAATGACTGGGAAGTTTATGCGGTGATGATACTTTATGCGCTTTCCATTATTGTCAGGTACATGCCGAATTTGTGGGCAAGGATTTCACATGGTGATCTTGACCGTTATAAGGCAATATTTTATCAGTTTTCCCGTGTGGCTGAGAGGGAACTGACACAGGTTTTCCTGGAAAAGCTGACAGGAAAGCGCGTTGTGATCAGGCATCCGCAGGGATTGATCTGAATCTGTATTGTGTATCCGGTGAAA
>JBGVLR010000219.1:0-2528 GCA_045124375.1 Acetatifactor sp. | reverse complement strand
TTCATCCAATGGATATTCTGTCAGCGGCAGGAATGTAATTGGAATTCTGACATAGGAATTCATAATGCTGTCAAATTCCTCTTTTGTAATAATGTCATACCGATTCCAGTGGTTCATATCCGCTTTTCTGTATTCACCTTCTGGATGACCCGGAATATATTTGATATTGGCCACACCCATAGTTGTTCCATTATCCGCACGGGTGAAGAAATAATTGGTATCAAAAGGCGTTAACGTATAACCGATTGTTTGGTTTTCACATGGGAACAGCAATGCAGCTGCATTTGAAAATTGAATGGTTTCTCCATTAACTTCCCAGTAAATGGCCGTACAGTATCCATCCCTGCCAATCAGAAGGTCATCAACGCCATTTCCATCAATATCGTGGAATGCATAGCCCAAATCTATCACTTCATCATAGCTTCTGCCTTCCAACGTCTGCCTGACCCATCCGGCAAATCCTTCTTTTTTCAGCGATGCTTCCCACTGGGCCTGCTGTGCAAGGGATTGCTGGTACTGTTGCGCCTCGACTTCCTGCAATTTTATTTCAACAGCCTGGATTTCTGCATCCGTAAGATAAGGAACATAAGAAAAGTCAAAGAGATCTGCTATCTTTTCCAGAGTCTCTTTGCTGATCGTGTCAATACCAATGTGCGAGTCAAAATTTACACAGAAGGTGCCATTCTCCCGCTCTGCAATAATCAGTGCATCCTCTTTACCCAGAGCCAGAAGGACAGGTTTTCCATCTGGCATGGTGTATTCCCATTCCTGGAAGCTATCCAGATGTTCTACACTTATATAGTCATACACAAAATACTCTTTTTCATAATACCGGTATTCAGCCGTTATGAAATAAGGCCAATCCAATAATCCGTCAACAGGTTCAATGTTCAGATGGATCCGGAAATTGCCTTCCCGATGAAATCCGCCGGAAACATAGTGCATCTGTGCGTAAGGCTGTTCCATATAGAAATTGGGAAACTGCAGCTTATCCGGTAATGCGTCACCCTGTAAATACTGAATGGAGATACCTTCGCTTAACAACTTCAAACCATATTTTTCTGCGATTTCACGACGTTTTGCAGCCTTTTCCTCATCTGTCACAGTATCTCTATCGATAGCATCCAGGTAATCCCGGTATTCCTTCACGGCCTGCTGATTAGGGCTATCTACGGATCCCTGTACGGATAGATACTCGTAGGTTTTCTCCTTCGCCTCAATAACCACCCAATTAGCACCATAGTGTTCCGGTTCCGTAACTGTGTTTTCTCCAATCTTTAAATCCTGCAAACTCAGCACATACACAACTGCGCAACCAACCAAAAGAAGGATCAGCGTAATGATAGCAGCAATGAGCCATAGCTTCTTACTAACCAATTTTTTACCGGAAGCAGGGATGTTTCCAGATCGTACTTGCTGTGCATCCCATACATAAGTACCTTTGGCATCGCCAATCATATCCAGGATATCATGTGCGTTCATAGCAAGCCCTCCTTTTCCAGCACCACGCGGAGTTTCTTCCTTGTGCGGTGAAGCATGGACGTTACCTTGCTTTCGGAGAAACCATAGTAATTTGCAATATCGGAAATAGAATCCAGATACCAGTACCGGCAAAGGAAAATCCGGCGTTCCGTTTCCGGAAGAGATTCCAAGAAGCGGTTAATGAGCAGCGCCAGCTGTTTTCTTTCCAGTACCCTCTCCAGGGACTGGTTCTCTGCCGCACAGTCTTCCAGTTCCTCCAACGCAAGGACAATTTCGCCACCACCCCGCTTATACCGATTACGGGATCTCCAACGGTCAATGGACAAGTGGCGTGTGATTTTGCCAAGAAAAGTAGCAAGGATAGAAGGGCGTTTCGGCGGCATGGATTTCCATGCTGCCATGTAGGTATCGCTCACACTTTCTTCGGCATCTTCGTTGTTTGTAAGGATGTTATAGGCAATGGAGTAACAGTACTTACCATACTTCTGGTCAGTTTCGGTAATGGCAGTCTCTGAGCGGCTCCAATATAAATCTATGATTCGAGAATCGTCCATACAAACACCTCCTTATCTGTTTTGAAAGGCCCTTCACTTATCATCACGACGTTCTGCGCCGGATATTGCATTATTTTTCAAAAATATTTTACCACAGAATTGTCTAATGAGAAACAGTAAAAAAGCGGCGTAGCCCTATGGGTTACGCCGCTCAAAAAACATATTGAAAGCTTACTTATTCTCACCGTAAAAGCCCTGCTGGCTGTATGCGGACCATTTTAAGTACATTTCCTGATAATTCAGCTTAATAAACTTCTGAATTTTTCGCAGCTCACGATCGGTTAAAATGCCAGCATTCTGCACTACCGTATCACCGTTTTGCTTAACAAACAGCTTTGCTGAGGCTTCTTCTGTCAATCTGCGGTCACTGGCATGAACATGCATACATTCAATTACGCAGTGTGATGTGAAGTACAGATAGTAGCCAGCAACCATGAATTCATAATATTTCGGCATGTCAATCCTCCGCAAACTGCTTGTTCTTTTCCCAGT
>JBGVLR010000218.1:0-12334 GCA_045124375.1 Acetatifactor sp. | reverse complement strand
ACCGCAGCTTCCATGATGATTGCCAACGGTGTGGATCTTGTGAACGCAGCCGCTGAGCTTGGACATGCTACCGCTTCCACAACATTGAATATCTACGCCCACCAGGTGGCAAGGGCCCGGGCAGAAGCCAGCGGCATCCGCGCCGGTGCCTTTGCGGTTTTACGGCAGGCATGACAATCGCCCACACGAGAACTCACATTCTCGCGTGGGCGAATTTTTCTGTTTTCCGATTGGTGCGCCGGCAATGGGTGTAGTGAAACACGCCACCCTTCCATCAGAATGTCAGCGTTTACAAAACGCGTTACCTGCCCGAAGGAGCAGATCTGGGGTTTGGGGGATTCCCCCAACAAGCGAAAATCCGGCTGGGTAGCACCCAGACACTGCTTGCCACTATTGTACCAAAGACTGTTTATGATAGTTCTGCGTTGTCTGTCCACATTTCGCACTGACTGATAACGGTATTGATATCATCTTTTCACAAAGCAATAGGACCACACAAAAGGCAGTCACCCTTCGTGTGGTCCAGCTTTCGTGTCCTCGAAAATCTGACCGCCAATCTGTTTATGCGCTCAGTAGGAAATCCTTAATTCTGCGAATAATAGAATTTCTAATCTGCATCTTAACAGGCTTATTCTCACTCAGTTCAGAGAAGAATTCTGCCCGCTCAGAATCACCTTCCATCATGCTGTTGAACATACCGTCCATAATCGTGGAATCTACACGCTCATCAACAACAGCCTCATAAGCACTGGGACTGCTGTCGCGCACATTGGAATGCAGATCCGCATCATCGCTCAGAGCTGTCATAATATCCTTAATGATCACTTCTGCATCTGCATAACGCAGATTAAATTTCTCAATGATTTCATCAATCATGGAATAAGTTTTATCCGCTGCCGCCACATTGGTAGAAATACCATCAAACGCCTGATCCTCTGCATGAAGCTCGATAGTCAGATCTTCCTGGGCAACCTTGGTGGAGAATTCTACCAATTCCACCAATTCTGCTGCATCAATAGCTTCCGTGGTATCCGGCTCATACAAAACATTATAGATCACAGAGAACACAACTGCAATTTTCTCCATTTCAGGGTTCCAGGCATTGTAAACAGCAGAAATATAATAGAACAGCTTGCTGAACTTTTTCAATTCTGCCAGGAATACCTTTGCTTTTTTCTCTTCAAGACCACGATAATTCCGGACAATGCTCGCTAGCAAAGAAGTCAGTTCCCCACTGTTTTCCTCTTCGGAAGAAATCAGATCATAAATATTCTTCACATCCAACATGGTAACCACACAGTAATCCAAAATGTGATCCCGCTTAGAGAAGAGGATGTTAGGATCTGTCTCGTTCTCAGTGGGCAGATACAGTTCACCACCATAATACTGAGTAAAGAATGCCTTGATTTCTTCAGTGTCATTGACAAAATCCATGACGAAGGTTCGCTTATTCTTTGCAGGTCTGTTCAAACGGGAGATGGTCTGGACAGCCTTAACACCACTGCCCAGCTTCTTGTCAATGTACATGACGCAAAGTTTGTTTTCATCAAAACCGGTCTGCAGCTTGTCTGCCACGATAATAATGCGAAGATCATCGTTGTTGCGGATAATCGCCTTGATGTCATAGGGCACACCGTTCTCCATGAATTCTCTGTTCATGGTTTCTTCGGTATACTTTACACCATCCAGTTCGATGGTTCCGGTGAACGCAACACAGGAGCGGAAGTTGCAGCCGCGCTTTCTCAGGTACGCATCCACTGCCAGTTTATAGCATACCGCATGCTTTCTGGAGGGAGTTATGATCATCGCCTTGGCTTTGCCAGACAGCCAACCCTGCCGTCGATCGATAAAGTCATCCAGCATCAGCTGTGTCTTGGTATCAATAACTTCCGCAGAAGTGGTGACATAATTCAGGATTGCAGCCTGTGCTTTTGCGCTATCGTACTCAGTGTCATCATCTTTTTTCTTTTCAATGCGATAGGAATCCAGATAGCTGGTGTAGCAAAGCAGAGGATTCAGAATGAATCGCTCTTCAATGGCCTGCCGCATGGAGTACTTGTCAAAGTAGCTCTTGCCAATCTCGGTGCGGGTGCCAAAGAGTTCCATGGTTTCTTTCTTCGGTGTTGCAGTAAACGCAAAGTAGCTGACATTCCGGGTATTCCGGATTGCGCTTGCCGCCTTGATCAGCTGATTCTGACCATCTTCCATCTCGTCGTAGACAGCATCCAATTCTGCAGCCTCTTTCAATGACATGCCAGTGAGCATTTCGGAAGCCTTGGACATGGATTTGCCCGCGGTGGAGGAATGTGCCTCATCGATGATGATGGCATAATTTCTGGTGGGAAACTGCCGGATCTCATTCAGGATCGGACGGAACTTCTGCAGTGTGGTGACAATGATATAGCCGCCGTCATTCAGACGCTTCAGCAGATCCTTGGAATTGGTATCAATGTGCTGGGCAACACCCTTCTGCCCATCTACATTCTTCAGTTCCGCACCAAGCTGACCGTCAATGACGGTACGGTCACTGATGACAATAACGGTGTTAATGCCGGGTGTATTGATCAGTCTCTTGGCAAGCCATGCGATGGTCTTTGTCTTGCCGCTGCCGGCACTGTGCCAGATCAGATACCGGCCACCTACACCATTTTTCATTACATCGGCTTCGCAACGCAATACCGCCCGGAGCTGGTGAAATCTGGGGAAGATCATATTGCCGTCGTCATCGATGAACATAAACTCACGGATGATCCGCAGAAGCATATCCTTCTGCAGAATCTCCTCCCAGATATAATGGGTACAGTGCTTACCGGGAACCACGGGGTTACCGGCACCCTCGTCTTCGCTGCCCCGGTTATAGGGCAGGAAACGGGTGTCCTTCTTGTCCAGACGGGTGGTAACAAAGGCCACCATCTCATCCAGGGTGAAGTACGCAAGGGTTCTGCGATTAAAGGAGAAAATCAGCTCATTGGGATTCCGGGTGGTCCGGAACTGCTTGGTTCCCTCGAAGGCTGCCTTCTGTCCGGCAGTCTGCTTCTTGAGCTCGATCATGACAATGGGAATACCGTTCAGGAAGATGGCCAGATCCACCCGGTAGGGCTCGGCCTTCTCCTCGTAGATAAACTCCCTGCGGATGGAGAAGATATTCTTTTCGTACTGCTCCCGGTTCTCGGTCATTGCCTTCAGACTTGCCTTGAAGAAAGCAAGACTAAACTTCGCGCCGCTGGCATAGTCCTCCACCCACTCATTCAGGGCGGTAATCAGACCACGATCCTCGATTTTTTTGCACATCAAGTCCACGAAGCGGGCCTGCCAGCCTGCACCGTAGGTTGCCTGGAATTTCTTCAGTTCATCAGGCTGAGATGCCTCCAGGAACCGAAACAGCTTCGCTGTATCCAGAGCGTGCTTATAATCATAGTCTGCCTTCTTACCCTCCACGAAACCGTGGTTCAGGAAGTAGTTGAATATCTCATCTCTGAAAGGGTTTTCCTTTAAATCCTTTTCCGCCATGGTATTTCCTCCTTTGCCCGCAGAAGTCTGGCACCTTCGCGGTGGGGAATCTTAGTTATAAAGTTTTTACTATTTTATGTTCGGGGACATATGCTCGCATTAGGTTTGCCCGCAACATGCAGTCCGCAGGTTTTTTAATAAACTCAGCCCAAGTAACTACATGAATGTAGCCATTATCAATATTGTCTTTCAAAATAGGGAACAGATTGTTCTTGTTGTAGTACAAATACAATCCTTTCTCATCGGGTAAAATTACCGCAAGAATGGAATTGTTATGGCTCGTCCGGTCTTTGCGTGTTGTATTTCTGAGGGAATATGCAATTTCCCACGGAATCCACTGAGATTTCTGCCACCTGCCAGGTTCTTTCATATTGGGAGAAATCAAAACAACAGTAATAGAGCTATCGTAGATTTTATCTTTCAGATGCTCCCAAATCTGGTCATCGCTCAGGTGAGAGATATCTTCATCACTCTTTTCGCCCTTGTAAATATAATCAGCGGGAAGAACATGTTTTTGAATATAGTCAACATAGTCACACGGCCATGTTGGAGGATGTTCCGTCGTAGGAAGCGATTGAACATCATAATCTTTATATTTGTAGGATACAAATACTTTGTGACCCATTAAATAATTCCTTTCCATTTAAAATACATAACTGTTCCCAAAATGGCAATCATTGCAGGATAAAAAAGCCAAATGCTGGGAGACTTGATACAATCTCTCACTCTTGCTTTCGCTAACTTATCATCCTTAGTAAGGTTCAGAGAAAAATCCACCACATGAATATCTGTTCTCACTTGTTCATACAGATAACGATACCGCTTTTCTAGTTTGAGATAATAGATATCTAGTAATAAAAACAACAGTACCGGAACAAACGAGAGTGTCAATATCCAAGTATTCACTTCGCAGTAAGTAAGTGCAGCAATACCCGCAACGACGGTCGCAGCAAAACCTTTAAAAATAGCAGATGCTGTTGACATTCGACTAATAGGTTCCTGAATCATTTGAAGATACGCTATTTTCTTCTCATCAAATGGAATAGGATCATCAATGGGCTCCATAGTAGTTTTCTGTCGCTTAAATCGAGAATTATTATTCAGCTGAATCCAGTCTTCATCTCCTGATAGATCCCGTTGTTGCCAGGGATTCTCAATATATCGCATATGATACTCACGTGCAACATTCAACTCATCGTAATAGCGTAATCGAATCTCATTAAAATCGCGGTCTTTTTGTGGATTTCCTCCCGGAACATATATATAAGTACAATACAGTTTTCGAATGCTTCTGGGCTGAACAACAAAAGAGTATGAATGATTACTGTCACCATATTCTTTCTGTTCCTCACCTTTATTTCCTGCTTGTCCTATCTGAATCATCTCGTCTACAAAGCGACCATCTTTATAAAGATTAATGGACACATCACGCATAATTCTAGCTGTATTACTCGTATTCTGCAATTCAAACACTAATGGTAACACAAACGTAAGGCCGTCAGAACTATTCGATACTCCAAATTGTTCTACTGGACTTCCTCCACCGTTTCTAATCAGATAGAAAATTCTCAAACGGCCTACGCGATCCCAGATTTTTTCCGCAGTTAACGTACCAACACTTGCAACAATACCTAACACGCCACCAACAACCGCCGATGTCAAATCCATATCCATTTCTGTTTCACCTCAGCTCGTCCGACTATTAATGATGTCTTTTATCATTTAGAAGTGTATTATACTTCTGCACCATCAGCTGTCTCCATTTGTTGCACAACAGCTTGCTCAATTTCTCTTGTTATAAAGCGAATATTGTCCAACTGGGCAACTCGCTTTTCAACAGAACTATATACTATCTCAGGATCCAGGACAATCCCAAGTTCAGTATTAACTCTATTGACGTAATAATCGATTTTATACCTCGCATATTGACTCTTTTCAGATTGTTTCAGCAATACCATTCTGAAAAGCAAGTCAAATCTTGATCTCAGTTCTGGAGATACTTTTGCCTGAAAATCAGTCTCACTAATATTGGAGGTGAAAATAATAATATACTTGTTCAGATCAAATTCGCGTCCTTGAGAATCGGTAAAACGTCCATCAGCCAATGCTTCGAGGAAGAAGTTATGAACTTCGCGACTCGCTTTTTCAAATTCATCAATTAGAATTACCGTGGACTTGCTTGACTCAATTTTACCGGACAACTCACCTTTACTACTGCCTACATATCCACGCGGGCTTCCGATTAAGCTGCTCAGTGCATTGTGGTCACTATAATTACCTAGATTGATTTTAATATATGGTTCGCCAGGTGCAAGGAAATCATGAAGAAGCTTCGCTGTGAGAGTTTTTCCTATTCCGCTTGGTCCGCAGACAAAGGCAGAAAACACCTTGCGTTCGCCCAGTTTGTTAAAAAGGCGAAAGCGCTTAATTTCCTGGATTAATCTGATTTTGAATTTCTCATTACCAAACAAGTGGGCACGCAAATGTACATCAAGTTCCTCAACCTTCTCATCCTGGATATCAACAATATTGGTAATTATTCTACTATCCAAACCGAATACCTTTTCCAGAGACTCAATCCCGTCGAAGAAGTAGTACAGCACGGATACAATATCTTTTGCGAACTTCTTGCTAACGATAAACTTCTTGGCATGTATATCATCCTGAAATGTGTTGAAATACTCATTCAGTAACACAATCAGACTTCCGCTCCAGAGATCCACCCGATCTCCATCCCCTGCCATAATCATAGAGAGATCGAAATATGCATCATCAAAAAGAAACCCTTCTTGTGCATCTTCCCTACCCGCAAGTGCTTTTTGCAGCGCTGCCAACACACTGAGTTCCTGAGATGATATGATCTTTACTCTGTCGCCAGTTCGAGCAATCTCGTCAATTAATTGGTCCCAGTTTTTTGGATCATATGAGTACAGCTTGATTCTGTTCATCCAGTTCTCCCTTAAAAGCTCAGTTCCTGAATAACCGCAATAACATCAATATAGTGCATCTTAGATTCAGAATCAAAGCCAGAAGCATCTACCTCGTCAGCAGTTTCCATTTCACTTATTTCATTTTTCTTACTGAAGGATGACAGTGTATCAACGCGTTTACGAATTGTACCGGCATTATATTTTCCGCGGTAAATTCCTACTACCGTGACCGGTCCGATTTCAATATCTGCAATACTATACTGCGATTCCATTTCGTTATCCATTTGCATAGGAATCTTCAAAAGAATCTGCGCGTTCGCACTATCCGTTTTTACACGATCAGGAATCACACCCGTTAAAATGTAAGACGCACCCTTTAGGAACGCATCGGCCAATCCTGTCAAATCCATTTGGCCTACACCTTCCACAGGAATCTGACTCAGCAAGCCACTCATCAGTGCCTTAGCCGCCAGAATATCAGAACCATTATGAACAGTAAGATTCACATTCTTAATTTTGATTAGATTACCAATCTTGCTGTCATCAATTTTCTTCACTTCGGATGCTTTCTTTACAATAGGCGCAAGTACTGTAGATTTGGTGGAAACTACCTTTATCGTATCACTTGCTCTGCTCGATTTGGATCCACTGATAGACAACGAAGCATTCAGTTTAGGAAGTAATTTTGAAATGATTGGATTCTTCACCTCCTTGTCATCAATGGAGGCCTGTCCCTCTGCGCCCAGTTCCCATCCATAGTCTTTGATTGTTTGCTCCAAGATTCGATTATCCATCTGCATCGCAATCTCAAACGCCTTTGCATAGTTTATATAATATACGTTAAACGTAGTACTCACCTACCTATACTTCGATTTTGCCAGTCACTGCCTCATAGATGATACTCTGGCGGTATTCTTTGAGTTTCGTGACAGAAACTTCATTGGCAGCAATCTGCCCATCAATTTCATTACAACGAGCTACAATATAATCAGCAATCTGCTTTTGCTCCTCCACAGGTGGCAATGCAACGGGCAAGTAAAGAAGCCATTCCATCTCGATGCTTTCCACCGTGGCTCCAACCTTCTGATACAGCGTTACAATTGTGTTATTCATACCGCGCAGATAATACATCAGAAACTCAGGATCGATTGCTGCACTGGTTGCAAGCACTCTAAGATCCTGATTGATCGTTCCCTTGCATTTCAAAACAGACACAGGGAATGTATGACGAAGAATTCCGGAACGAGCGCAGAAAACAACACTGTTTTCGGCATGTACAGTAAGTCCGCATTCTTCTACTGCCTGCTGAGAGATATGATCTTCGGAATCAAACAGATAGTCTGCTTTGATATCCTTAGACGAGAACCAAGGAATGTCACCCTCCCAATACTGAGAATTCGCTTTAGACGGAGTCATACCTGTTGAAGGCGTTGCTACACGTTTTAGCGCTGCACTACCCCAATTTTCAGGAATCTGGCCGATCCATTCGATGCCACTGTCTTTCATAGGAGCATCCGGATTCAGGCCCTTGGTGACAGCTTCGTAAATGATACTCTGCCGCCGCTCCTTCAGAAGGGCATTGGTCTTCTCCTTTGCTGCAATCAATGCATCAATTTCGGTGCATTTGGTATCAAGGTAATCAGCAATTCTCCGTTGCTCCTCACCAGAAGGAAGCGGGATATTAACCAACGCTAAATCTTCCGTGGACAAATGCTTAACCGTTGTAAAAAACGCAAGGTCGTTGATTCGTTTTAGTTCATATGGTAACACATAGAACAGGTACTTAAGTGAATTATCTTTGTTCGCAATAATCTTGCAGCATCGCTGATTCAGGAGTGCTTGTCCATTATCCCATACTCTGATTCCAAAATCACCGTCCATGCCTATCAGCAAGTCTCCGTCATCGACCAAAAATTCTTCGGAATATTCGCCCTTGAAAAAAGTTTCCGTTACACCGGATGTTATGTCGCGAATTCTGACTAAAGGGATGCCTTCACTTGTAGAAAAATCAGAAGAAGGGAACGCAAAACCAGATAAAACCGAAAAAGTGTATTTTCCTCGCTGAACATTCCACCCCTGCGGAATCTTTCCGATCCACTCGACACCGCTATCTTTCATCGTTCTCATTTCAGCACCGCCTTCAGAGTCTGCTGCAGAGCTGCTTCGTTGTCAATGATCTCCTGCAGGATATCGCTGCTCTTACGGGGAGGCACATACTGATAGAAATACCGGGTGAAAGGGATCTCGTAGCCGATCTTATCCTTGCTGCGATCGGGGAAGGCATCGGGTACATAGGGCAGAACCTCTGCCTTGATGTATTCATCCACATCCTGCTTCAAAGGGATGGTTTCAGTATCCCGGCGCTTAGGATCTACCTGCACCACACCCCGCTTGATCAGCTTTTGTCCCTTCTCATCATACAGAGGACATTCCATGGTGACTTTGGTATAGCCAAAGTCCTCAGCATCGAACAGCTTGCTGATATCAGATTCGGAGAATGCGGTATACTCGCTGACGATCCTGGTGCGGTTGATATCGTCGATAAATTTACGCTTGTTGCCCAGGGACTTGGGCGTCTGGGGCACAAAGAGTTCGGTAGCATCTATCAACTGAACTTTATGATTTCTTCGGGGATTGGGCTTCTTGGAGAGGATCCAGATATAGGTGTAAATGCCAGTGTTGTAGAACATCTGATCCGGCAGAGCCACGATCGCTTCCAGCAGATGGTTGGTCAGCACATAGCGGCGGATTTCACTTTCACCGCTGCCTGCATCGCCGGAGAACAGAGGGGAACCGTTGAGGATGATGGCAATACGGGCGTCGTCCTCGGCCTTGGCCAGCAGGTTCTGCAGGAACAGCAGCTGACCATCACTGACTCTGGGGGTGCCTGCCACAAAGCGATTGTTGGGCAGCTTGAGCTCCTCTTCAACCTTCTTCTTTTCGGTCTTCCACTCCACACCAAAGGGCGGGTTGGTAATCAGCAGATTGAACTTTTCGCCGCCAAACCGGTCTTCCGTCAGGGTATTGCCCTCGCGTATGTTGGAAGGATTCTCATCCAGCATCAGCATCTCTGCACAGCAGATGGCATAAGCCTCAGGGTTGACATCCTGACCGTACAAGCGGACATTTTCGGGGCGGATGCCCATCTCTGTCAGCTTGCGTTTCATGGTGGTCAGCATACCGCCGGTACCGCAGCAGCTGTCGTAAACACGGATGATCTTGCCGTCTTTCTTCAGTTCCTCCACATTTTCGCTCATCATGAGTTCTACGCACAGCTCAATAACTTCGCGTGGGGTGTAGTGATCACCAGCCTCGGCATTGGACTTGTAGGTACGAATGATTTCTTCGAAGATGTAGCCCATGGCCATGGGGCTGGTGGTTGCAGGATGGAAGTCCACTTCGGAGAAAGCCTTCACAACTTCAAAAAGGATGCCCTTCTTGATCATGAATTCCACTTCTTCCTTGAACTTCAGATCCTGCAGGATCTTCTGAACGGAGGGAGAATATGCCTTGATGAACTCCAGGAAATTGGAGTTCAGATTGTCGCTGTCGCCAACCAGCTGCTCCAGAGAAACGCACTTGGCATTGAAAAAGGGGACGTTGCACTGGCGCTTGACCATCTCCTCCAGCTTTTCCGGAGTCATACCCTTCAGCTTGGATGCAGTCATCAGAATCTTTTCAATATCGGCATTTTTATCAGCGAGGATACAGTCAAAGCGGCGAATAATTGCCATAGGGATAATGACGTTGCCATACTTTTCGGGGGTGTAAGGACCACGGGTCTTGTTGGCAATGCTTTTGACCAGATTGACTTTGCTGTTAACATCAGCGGTCAGTGTTACGTTGTTCATACGGTTACCTCGCTATCATTTTCAAACAGCGCAAGCAGTTTGATGTTTTTATAAATATTTTCCCGTCCAACCTTTTCTTTGGAGAGCAGGCCCTCATCCACCAGCTGATCCAGATAGGCGGCTGCAGTCTGGCGATGGATGCCCAGATCCACCACGTCGGAGATCCGGACATATACTTTCTTGAAGATCAGATTGACTGTGTTATACAGAGGCTCATACTGACCTTTCAGTGTCAGCAGATAATCTTTGTCGGTATATCTCGCAAGGAGCGCTTTGATGCTTTCTACGATCCGCAGGGTGTGCTCTGCGGTATCCTTAAATGAATGGAGCATGTAGGAGACGATTTCTTCATACTGTTCCGTTTCCTTTGCGGTGCGGAGCAGTGTATAGTATTCGTTCTTGTTTTTGATGATATAGGAGCTGGCATAAAGAATAGGGGCATCCAAATAGCCTTTCTGGCAGAGGAACAAAACATTCAGAATTCTGCCGGTTCTGCCGTTGCCATCCCGAAAGGGGTGGATGCTCTCAAACTGATAGTGTGCCAATGCGATTTTAATCAGAGGATGGATCGTATAGCTGTCATCATCATAGATGTAATCCAGCATATCAATCAGCAGTTCCTGCAGGAGATCTTTTCCGTGAGGAGGCGTATAAATAATCTCCTGTTCGCCATTGGGTTTCTGATTTGCGATGCGGGTCAGGTCAAAATTAGGAAGATTAGTACGAATACCCTTTTGCTTCTTATTCACAGGACGATTGATGTAATCAATGTCACTCATGGAAATGAGGCCTTTAGCCTGCATCCGGCTGTATCCTTCAAATAACGCATCTTTATAGCAGCTAACTTCTTTGGCCTCTGCGGTGAAGTCTTCGAAAACCACGCCACGGTAGAGATCATCATTCGTAGTTACGATGTTTTCCACATTACTACTGGCCTTCGCCTCCTGGAGTGCCAACGTGTCCAGCAGGATATTGGGATCTGGAAGCGTCTTAACAGCATAACGTAGGATTTCGATCGCCACACGGGTATCTTCCGCTAAACGG
This sequence comes from Acetatifactor sp., assembly GCA_045124375.1. Classification (GTDB taxonomy): domain Bacteria; phylum Bacillota; class Clostridia; order Lachnospirales; family Lachnospiraceae; genus Acetatifactor. Next base: position 999 of record JBGVLR010000218.1, on the reverse strand, counting down.
GCCAGGCCGGAGGTTGTGTCCACATATAAAGTTGTAATATAAGGGAGCTCATTATACGGAACTAACGGATCAAACATATTAAAACCTCCCAGGTTAGTGGTGGAGCGGGACATGCCCGCTCCGTTTTCATTAGCGGCGACCATAAGAATCAGTGTTCTTATGACAGGAGATGCAGAGAATCTCGCAATTGGACAGGGAATCAGAACCACCGGAGGAAACTGCAACCTTATGGTGCGCTTCCCAACCACCGGGAGCGTAGTCATTACCGCGGGATTTCCAGTTAAGTACCTTGCCGCATTTCCATGGTCCATGTCCACAGCTGCTTCTTCCGCATTCGCATCGTCCGCCCGCGCGCTGCCAGGCTGCGAGGACGGTAGCATTAGAAAAAGCCATATTTCATTGTCCTTTCCCCAACGGAAATTGACAAAGCTTAGTTATGATGGTATCATAACCATGCATGCAAGTGCGCCGAGCAAACCGTTGGTTTTGCTCACAGCCGTCGTCAGTGCCAGCTGACGGCGGCTCTTGTCTTTGTAGCCTAAGTATATCATATAAGTTTTTCCACCGCAATATAGTAATGTGTAGATAAAATTTAATTATTTCGACATCTAACAAATATGTGAGCATCAGAAAGCACCAGCATTGGATCTTTAAATCCAGTGCTGGTGCTTTTCACGCCTATATGCGTTTTATGAGATGCACCGACTTTTATGTGATAGAATACGCAACTTCCTTCAAAAAGTTGGATTTTTCCCCTCATTCAATTTAGCCAAAATAGGCACTAACCCCACAGCTAACCCCACGGGTTTTTTCGGGTGCTCCATTTTGCCTCAAAAAGTTAGAAAAACACCGGATTTCTTGTCAAAATCCGGTGTTTTTATGGTTGCGGAGGCAGGACTCGAACCTACGACCTCCGGGTTATGAGCCCGACGAGCTTCCAACTGCTCTACTCCGCGATATTTTGGGGTGCACTCCTTAAGTGCTTGGGTATTATAACAT
>JBGVLR010000217.1:0-75275 GCA_045124375.1 Acetatifactor sp. | reverse complement strand
GACATGGCAAACCTCCGTCATTCAGATGATTCCATTATACCAGAAAACAGCTGAAAAATCTCTATATTTACAACAATATATTCAATTTTCAAGGTGCTCTACTATCGAAAAAGTTGTGTTACCTTTTGACGCCTAAATCATTATATTATATTTAGGAGGTATTCTATATGAAAAAATTGAATGTTGCTGTTATCGGGTGTGGGAATATTTCCGTTATGCATCTTGATTCAATCGTTGCATTAGATTTATCAGAATTAACAGCCGTGTGTGATATCAAAGCAGACCGTGCAAATGTGGCTGCTCAAAAATATCATACAAAAGCATACACGGATTATAAAGAAATGTTTCAGAAGGAAAAGCTAGATATCGTACACATATGCCTTCCTCATTATCTACATACAATTGTTGCCAGAGATGCCTTTGAAGCAGGTATCCATGTAATCAGCGAAAAACCGATGAGTATCGAATACGACGATGCTTTGAAAACGGTTGAACTCGCTGAACAATGCAATCTTCAATATGGCGTGATTTTTCAATGTCGTTATAACGCTCCATCTCAAGTTGTAAAACAGCGAATAACTGACGGAACACTTGGAGCAGTCCTATGCGGAAGAACCACTCTTACTTGGTATCGTCCTGAAAGCTACTATCACGATTCAGACTGGAAAGGAACTTGGGATAAGGAAGGTGGCGGCGTCATCATTGATCAGGCAATCCACTCAATAGATCTTGCAAACTGGTTCATAGATAGTACACCAGTCGAGGTACAAGCTTCGCTTCATAATCGCAATCATAAAACAATGGTTGTGGAAGATAGTGCAGAAGGTTTAATAAAATACAATAACGGTTGTCTTTTATCCTTCTTTGCTATGAATAATTATCTGGTAGATGAACCGATAGAAATTCGCCTTCTGTGTGAAAAGGGAACTGTCCGACTCTCTTACGATGAAGCTATCGTTACGTATGTCGATGGTTCCACAGAATATATCAAGAACGAACCACAACAGATTGTATCTTATACTGGTGGCAAACCTTATTGGGGTACGCAACATGCTGTTCAAATCAATCAATTTTACAAAGCAGTATTAGGTATGGAGCCGTTGGAAATTAGCGGACACGAAGCACTAAAGATTCAGAAAATCATTTGTGATATCTACACAAACAATGATTGTAAATTTTCTTAGGAGAAACATAAGATGGTACATGCATATAAAGAACTGGCACCTGTACTATACGGGGACAACGGAATCAAATTAAATCAGTTCACCTTTCGTGCAAACGAGATGTGCTTCCTGGCGCATTGGCATAATCGCATCGAGTTATTACTTCTCACTTCCGGAAGTTTGGAAGTTCATCTTGATAATGAACACTTTACTGCTCTTCCAGGAGAGGCTGTTGTTATCATGCCATCCACAGTACATTGTGGTTTTTCTGGAGAATCCGGTGTGTCATATTATGTCATTGAGATAGATATTGAGAAATTCCGAAATGAGACCACAGCATCAGGCAGGTATCTCACACCGATTCTGGAACAAATTGTGACATTTGAAGCCTTAATCAGACATCCAGAAATCATCTCTTCCATGAGGGAACTGGTAGATTCTCTTCCAAAAGAATCGTCACATAATTCGCTTTACGCTATCGGGAAAGTTTACGAAATGATTAGTTTGTTGTACGAACACTGTATGATATGCTCCAGTCAACCAAAAGACCTGGACGAACGTTTCGGAAAGGTGCTCGAATATATTAACAGTCATTATACTGAAAACATTTCTGCTAAAGATATTAGTAAGAAATATGGCTATGATAAAACTTATTTTTGTAGGCGTTTCAAAGAAGCAACTGGTATTACTACCACGAGTTATATCCGTATCCTGCGTCTTGAATTAGCGCAGAAGCTACTGAGGGAAACTAAGGAAAATATCAGTAATATCTCTTGGAAATGCGGATATGCAGATACACATTACTTTTCAAATTGTTTCAAGCGACATTTTGGAGTGACACCGACAGAATTTCGACAGACAAATATCATAGTAACGGCTATTAAAATGTAGCAAAAAATGTTGGGGTGGTGAATCCCCAACATTTTTTGTGCTAATCCATATCGCAAGTTACTGAATCAACTTCTGTACTTCCTTTATGCTTTGAAGCGGTGTTGCCGTAGTTAATCCAAAGAGTGCTGCTTCAAAAGCTGCTTCCTCCTTATTCGCAGGAATAGAAAGTGGCATTTTAAACGTTTTTACAAAACAATCATCTACAATTAATTGTTGTTCTGGTAGCACGTAGTTTTCCATTACCCGATTCATAGCTAAATAGTCACTGTCTATTTCTAAACCCGTCACCAGCATAGCCGTGTCTCGTAAAAACTTTTCTAAGATCGCATATGCACGTCCTCCACACAAAGAAGAACCTGCTAATAAATAAAGCCCATCAACCAAAGGTCTGCGATCCATGTCACATTTGTCCGGCATCCCACTTACAATGCAGGATATCTGACTTCCTGTTCCGACGTTAACCAATATGCTGTTTTCCATATCACTAACAGAACCAAGGACTGCAATTGCCATTTGATAAGATGGACGGAGGATATGCATCACACTTTGGTATTAATCCAAAGTTATTCACTGCATCAACTACTCCATGGCTTCGTGATAAAGGAAACCGAGAAATCGATTTTTCTGTGTATGCATTGGAAGAAGATATGAAGGGAAGATATCCGTATCGTGGAGATTTGCATATGCATACCTGTCGTTCGGATGGTGGTCAGGCTCCAGCGATTGCAGTAGCGAATTATCGAAGAAATGGGTATGATTTTATGGTTATCAGTGACCATGAAAGATATTATCCTTCTTTAGAGGCAATTGACGATTACAAAGATGTTCCGATAGGATTGTGTCTTGTGATGGGCGAGGAAGTACATTTGCCAGATAATGATGTACATATTGTCAATTTTGGCGGGAAATATAGTATAAATGGTTTGCTCAAGGACAATGCACAGAATAAAGAAAGTGACAGACGTGCGGTTATCAATAATCCATCTCTATTGAGTGTGGAAGAATATAAACAACAGGTAATGGAACTGGCAGAAACTTTGGATATACCAGAGGGAATCGAAAAATTTATCTATGCTGCTTGTGTATGGATTTTTAACCACATCAAAAACGGAGAGGGACTTGCCATCTATGCACATCCTTATTGGAAATGCGATGTGGCATATCAGATTCCAGAGACTTTAAATGCGTATATAACCAAAAATCATCTTTTTGATGCTTTTGAAGTATTTGGGGGAGAAAATTATTATCAGCAAAATGGTTTCCGGATTATGCAGTATTATCAGGATCGTGCACAAGGAATCCATTATCCGATTGTAGGTTCTACCGACAGCCATAACTCTATAGCAGAAGATAACCGAAATGCACTATTGGCTTCCACTTTTGTCTTTGCGAAGAAGAACGAAAGAGAAGAACTGATTTCGGCAATCAAAGAAGAATATTCGGTGGCAGTCGATACCATTTCGAAAGAATATCGTTTGGTAGGAGATTTTCGACTGGTAAAATATGCACGTTTTCTGTTGGACGATTTTACTCCATTGCATGATGACTTGTGTTTTGAAGAAGGACGAAAGCATATGTTACGGGAGAAGAAGATGCTTTGGACAGTTTGAAGTTTATTTCAGGAAGAAAGCAGAAGTTATATAAGAAATATTTTTGGTTAGAGTAATCTGTATAAATTAAAAGGTAACGCTATGAATAATGAGTTAATTATCGATTTTGGTAAAATTGTCATGAAGGACATTCCGCAAAAATCGGAAAAAGCAATAAGAATTATGTCATTTAATCTAAGATGTTGCGATGATAAAGAGGGCAGTATTCAAAATCGTTCTCAGATTGGATTGGAAGTTATTAAGCAGTATGGCCCAGACTCTTTTGGTATTCAAGAAGCACATCCTGGATGGATTGATATTCTTCTCGAAAATCTGGGAGTTAGCTATGCCTATGTGGCACAGGGGAGAGACCCTGGATTTTCTGAGACTTGTGCAGTATTTTATCTGAAAGATAAGTATGAACTTATTGACAGTGGAACAATTTGGCTTTCTGATACACCAACGGTTCCATTTACAAAATATGATTATGATGGCTCTGAATAATAACATAATATGGCAAATTAGGACACTTTTTTAGACGAAATGTGTCCTTTTTTTTGTGTGCTGAACTTTGCTAAAATTAACTAAATGACATTGATTCAGAGCCATTCACAAAATCGCTTCTTCGAAGCTTTCTTTTTGCTCATGAGGGTTTCTCACCCTATGGATTTATAAAAACAGCCCTATGCAAGCAAGCTTGAACGGTCTGTTTTGTATAAATCCGCATGGCTCTGAATAATTACTCCTTTCGTTCTTTACGGTACTGCTGAGGATTCATTCCTTCTTCCCTTTTAAAAACCGCGGAAAACTGCGCCGATCCGGTAACGCAGGTACCAAGAATTCCGGTTCAACGCAAGAAGAGTCTCAGACCATTGATAAGATCACCTGGTATCTTTCTGAACCTACATTCTCAACTGACATCGAAGAATGGGGAAAAGACAGAATGTCAGCAGAGATTAGGGATATGTTCGGTATTGAGATCGAATTTATCACAGCAGCAGATAATTCAGGTACACAGTTGTCTGCTTATATTTCCGCCGGAGATCTTCCGGATGTTATCACTACACATGCCTGTTGGGATGCCAACTATACTACACTGATCAGTCAGATGGTCGATGCAGACATGCTGTATTCTTACAATGAACTGATGGAAACCTATTTGACAGAAGAGGAACAGAAAAACTTCCGTCAGGACGTTCTGAACTGGTATGCACTGGGTGACGGTAAGACCTATGGCTATCCAAACTGTGCATATTCTCAGGAAGACGTTGAGGAAGGAAGTGGATATCTGCCCAATCGTTGTATTGTTGTCCGTGCAGATCTGCTGGAACAACTTGGAAATCCCAGCATGGAATCTCCGGAAGATTTCCTGAATGTATGTGAACGTGCAGTAAAAGAAATCGGTACTTACAATGGTGTAGACATCATAGGAATGCAGCTGAACCAACCAGGTAATGAAGCAGTTGCCATTGTCAGCCAGTATTTTGCTGAACCTTGGGAAACAGAAGACGGACAGGCATTTAACCCCTGGATTGCCGGTACCAATAAGGAAACATATGCATTCTTAAATGAAGCTTACCGCCGGGGCCTGGTCCTGGATGCAAACTACACAGATACACGTGAAGGCGTCAAGGAAAAAGTAGCAGCTGGCCGTGTATTCGCCCTGATTGCTGCACCGCAGGATTACAAAGAGGCTATGACCACTCTGTATAATTCTGATCCAAAAGCTTATTATGTACCTGTTGTACTTCGTAACTCCAATGGAGATGATCCTACTCTGGGCGATCTGTCCGGCTGGGGATATCAGCAGACCATTATTCCGAAAGATTGCGCAAACCCGGAAAAAGTTATCAAATTCATCAACTGGCTCTGCAGTGATGAAGGGGCTATCCGTATGATGTATGGCTGGGAAGGCGAGACATATGAAGTACTGGAAAACGGCAAAATCGACAATACCCAGGAATATGAAGACGCTGTAAATGCAGATCCTAACTATAGAAAAGAATTGGGTATCCAGAGTATCGGGCTTTTTGTAAACCCTGCTTATGAAAGATACTTCGTGGGACCGGATCTGGAAACACCGGAAGGTCTGAGAGCTTACCGGATCAGCGATCAGGGCCTGAAAGAAGGTATGGAGAAGTATTCCTATAGACCTGTACAGACCATTGAAGATGCTACTGATCCCAATTACACGAAAGTTCAGGAAGAAATTATCAGGAGAGACAGCTATCTGACCATTGCACAGGCAGAACTTCTGACTGCAACCACTGAAGAAGCATTCGAAAAACAGTATACTGCAATTCAGGAGACTCTTCCTACAGTATGTGATCTGGATCTGATAACTTCTTACGAGAATGACTGTATGCAGAGAGGTAAGGAGCAGATGGGAATTGAATATTTCTTCCCGCCTTACGCTGAAGCCAACAAATAAATAGTGTACGGTTAACTACCTTTTTTGAGGGAAAATTACAGGGAACTGCCGCGCCTATGATTAATCTTAGGTGCGACAGTTCTTTTTTTCCATTGATTTATATCTCAAATTCTGGTACAATAAACTTCCAACTGCATATATAATGTATTTTATACGGTATAGAAAATGAGTATAGAAAGACAGTATTATGATTAGAGTTGCGATCATGGTACTGTTTTTTATTATAGATACCGTCGGTATTTGCCTGGCAAAATCCAGCAAAACCAGACCGACTTGGCAAGATATGATGCTATAAGGCATCGCAAAGTATAACTACCAGGAGGAAGTAACAATGATTACGATGGAAAACGTATGCAAATCGTACAAAGTTGCAAAAAGAAACGCAGGATTTGGTGAAACCTGCAAAGCCTTATTTCACCGGGAATATCAAGTAATTCAAGCATTAAATCATGTCAGCTTTACCATTGAGGAAGGAGAAATGGTAGGCTACATAGGTCCCAATGGAGCAGGAAAAAGCTCCACGATCAAAATTCTAAGCGGAATATTGACACCGGATAGTGGAACATGCGTTGTAAATGGACAGATTCCTTGGAAAAACAGAACAGAATACGTTCGTCAGATAGGTGTTGTCTTTGGTCAGCGTTCACAGTTATGGTGGGATATTCCGGTTATCGATTCCTTTGAACTTTTGAAGGAAATCTATTCTATTTCTACCCCGCAATATAAGAACAAATTGGAAGAGTTGACGCAGCTCTTGCAATTGCAGGAAATTCTGAAAACGCCGACCAGGCAATTGTCGTTAGGACAACGTATGCGCTGTGAAGTGGCTGCTTCCTTACTCCATGAGCCTAAGCTGCTGTTTTTAGATGAACCTACAATAGGATTGGATGCAGTGTCAAAGCTGGCGGTTCGTGATTTTATTAAAAAAATGAATCAGGAGCACAAAACAACAGTCATATTGACTACTCATGATATGCAGGATATAGAAGCAATTGCAGAGCGTGTCATTCTGATCGGTAAAGGTCAGATACTTTTGGACGGAACGTTGAATGAGCTTCGCAGAGAGGCTATGAGTGCTGAAGAGGGATTACCGGACGGGACAATTAATCTCGACCAGGTGGTAGCTGACCTGTATCGTAAATTGAATATCATGTAGGAGGGCGATATGAAAAAATATTATCTGTTTTTCAAACTTCGTTTTGCCGCAGGAGTTCAATATCGTATGGCAACGATTACTGCATTGACGACACAAGTCATATGGGGATTAATGGAGTGTCTGGCATATAAAACAATTGCAGAGGCTTCCGGGGGAAATTTGCCAATGAATTATACCTCCATTGTTTCCTATATCTGGCTGAAAGAAGCCTTGTTGGTGTTATTTAATACATGGGCAGCGGATAATGACATTTTTGGGATGATACAGAGTGGCAATATTTCCTATGAATTGTGTCGGCCTGTTTCAGTATATTCAATGTGGTTTGCAAGGAATGTGGGGGGAAGAGTTTCACAAGCCATATTGAGATGTGCACCGGTTATGCTATGTGCATTTCTAATGCCGCAGCCATATAAAATGAGCCTGCCGGTCAGTCTGAATGCATTTATTTTATTTGTTCTCACGACAATTTTAGGTTTAGGAGTAACAGTGGCGTTTTGTATGCTGGTATATATGTTGTGCTTTTTCACAATATCTCCCCAGGGGTGGAGAATGGTGTTGACAGGCGCAGTAGATTTCTTATCAGGTAATATCATTCCGCTTCCGTTTTTCCCTGAAAAATATCTTAAAATAGTGGAATTACTTCCATTTGCATATATGCAAAATGTTCCGTTTCGAATATATTGCGGGGATTTAGCCGGGGCGGCGATCCTGCCGGCAATATTAAAACAGGTGATCTGGTTATTCTTGCTCACTTTTTTGGGAATTTTTATCTGGAAAAGAGTGGAGAAGAAAATTGTTGTACAAGGAGGCTGATACCATGAAAGTTATAAAGAGCATCACCTTGTATATGCGATATGCATCCGTATGCGTCAGGAGTGTCATGCAATATAAATTATCCTTTTTCTTAATGATTGTGGGAAGGTTTATATTGGCTTTTAATGAATTTATAGCGATTAAGTTTTTGTTCACAGGACTGGATGAAATCAAAGGTTATTCATATGGAGATGTGCTGCTTTGCTTTTCCATAATACAAATGTCATTTACGTTTGCAGAGCTGTTTGGAAATGGGTTTAAAGTATTTTCAGGTATGGTAAAAGCAGGAGAGTTTGACAGAATGCTTTTAAGACCGTGCAGCCCGATACTGCAAATCATCGGAACACGATTTGAAATAGGAAGAATGGGTCCCATGATCACTGCTGTCATTACATTATTTATCGGAATGAAAAACAGTCATGTAGAGTGGTGTGCTGCAACATTTTTTACGTTAATACTTATGATATTGGGCGGTACTTTGCTGTTTATAGGGCTGTTTATGCTGGGAGCAAGTTTTTGCTTTTTCACGATTGAGGACACGTCGATTATTAATGTTCTTACTTATGGGGCAAAATCCCATGGAAAATATCCGATAGACATTTATGGGAAAGGAATTATGCGATTTTGTACGTACATTATTCCTTACACACTGATTCAGTATTATCCGTTGCAGTATTTGTTGGGGAAAACAACAAGATGGGTTTTGGCTCTATACCCAATGGGAATTGTTTTTTTCCTGATGATCTGTTATCTGATATGGTGTCTGGGAGTCAGAAATTATAAGTCATGCGGATCATGATGACAGTTCTTCATTGAATTTAGCTTACGGAGGACGGCAGCATCGTGAACGGTGTCACCACTCCTGAGATGAAGGAAGCACTGGCATGGTGGAGCGATATCAATGCGAAAGGTCTGGTAGACCCTCAATATGGTATCACCAAGACTGATGATATCAAGGCAATGTTTGTGAATGGGCAGACAGGTATTACATTCGGTATGAATCGCGCGGTGTGGTAAATGCGTGTGATACCAATAAAGTTCTTAAAAATAGTTCTTGCATCCATTTAAATTTTATGATAAAGTCATGGATATCAAATTGAGAGGATAAATGCTATGAACAAGTTATTTGTAAACAGCTTAAGACGCAGAGAAGAAAGACGTAACTTCTTGTAACCACCGCTTTCCGCATGGTTGCAAGAGATGTATGTCTTGTTTCTGTGCGGTTGCTGTTTATAGATGTCATAGATACAGAACCGTAATAGACTTAGCAGAAGCTAATTCCGTTGCGGTTCTTTTTTTATCTAAATCAAAGAAAAACGGAGGTCAAAATGAAAACAGAAATTTGTAAGTATTTATCGGAGGTTGTAACAGGTGTTTCACCGGAGGAATTCATGGGTTTACTGGAGATTCCCCCGGAGGAAAAAATGGGTGACTACGCCCTGCCGTGCTTTGCGCTGGCTAAGAAGATGCATAAAAATCCGGCGCTCATCGCACAAGATCTTATGAACTTGTTGGACGCTCAAAAAGAAAAACTGGGAATTGACAAGGTACAAAACGTAGGGGCGTACTGTAATATTTATCTGGACCGAGCCCTGTATGCATCTAAATGTTTACAAGGATTGAAAGAAGATAATTTGGGAGTATCCCAGATCGGAAAGGGAAAGACCGTCTGTATGGACTATTCATCTCCCAATATTGCGAAAAACTTTCATGTGGGACATCTGCGCACGACTGTAATCGGAAACTCTTTGTATAAGATATATGAAAAGCTGGGATATCAAGTGGTGCGGATCAATCACTTGGGGGATTGGGGAACCCAGTTCGGTAAACTGATCGTGGCATACAAATTGTGGAGTTCTCCGGCGCAGGTGGAAGCAGGAGGGATAGAAGAATTACTGCATATTTATGTGAAGTTCAATGAGGAAGCAGAGCATGATCCCAAGCTGATGGAAGAAGCAAGGGAATGGTTCGTGAAAATGGAACAAAATGATCCGGAGGCCATTGAAATATGGAAATGGTTTAAAGAGATCAGCATGGTTGAATTTGAACGGGTATACGATTTGCTTGGAATGTCGTTTGATTCATACCTGGGAGAAAGCTTCTATCGTGACCAGGTTCCGGCGTTGGTGGAAGAATTGGAAGAGAAGAGATTATTAGTTGAAAGCCAGGGAGCCAAGGTTATTGACTTATCGGAATACAATATGCCTCCGTGCCTGATCACTAAAAGCGATGGCGGTTCTATTTATCATTCCCGGGACATTGCAGCAGTGTTATATCGTAAGAAAACCTATAATTTTGATAAATGTTTGTACGTAACAGGATTGGAACAGTCGCTGCATTTTAAACAGGTTTTTAAGGCTATTGAAGTGATGGGATATGACTGGGCAGACGGATTGATTCATATTCCTTATGGGCTGGTTAGCCTGGACGGCGCAAAACTTTCAACAAGGAGCGGCAACATCATCTATGCAGAAGATATTTTAAAGGAATCGATAGAGCGTGCAAGTGCAGCCATTCAGGAAAAGAATCCTGAACTGAAGGATAAAGAAGATACGGCGAAAATGGTTGGCGTAGGAGCCATCATATTCCATGATCTATTTAACCAGCGAATCAAGAATGTAGATTTTTCCTGGAAAGACGTTCTCAGCTTTGAGGGAACAACGGGTCCCTACGCACAGTATACCTACGCCCGTGCAAAAAGTATTTTGCGTAAAGCCGCAGATATGACTGGTGAGACCGAAATAGATTATCATGTATTAACGGATGATGTGACGTATTCGCTGCTAAAAGTATTAAGCGGATATGAGGAGGCCGTTCTGAATGCCGCAGAAAAATATGAACCTTCTATCGTGGCAAGATACGTGATTGCATTGGCAGCTGCATTTAATAAATTCTATCATGAATGCCCGATTTTACAGGCGGAAGAAAAGACAAAACAGGCAAGGCTTTCTGTAACGAACTTCGTGCAGCAGGTTTTAAAGGATGCATGTGGTTTACTGGGAATGGAATGCCCGGAAGAAATGTAGGTATTTTAATATATGCTGGAAAATTTCATATTTTCATGCTATAACTATATTGGTTGGTTATAGCATAAAAATAGGAGAAGCAAATGGGATTCTTTTCAAAGAAAATAGATAAAAGGATTGCTTCCTATCAGCATGAGCTGATTGAAACACATTATCGGGAAGTTGACAATATGTATAGACAGATTCGCGGCTGGCGGCATGACTATCGTAATCATATTCAGACGATGAAAGCCTATGCGGCATCGGAAGACTGGGATGCGATCAAACGCTACCTGGACCTTTTGGACGATGACCTGACCACTGTGGATACTGTCATTAAGACAGGCAATCCCATGACAGATGCCATTCTCAATTCCAAAATTTCATTGGCAAAGTCTAAGAATATCAAGGTGGTAGCCGATGCGCATATCCCGGTGAATACAGAAATATTGCTTCCGCAGGTGTAAGAATTTGCAATTCAGCACCCGAAAATGACGATTCGTCCCCAGAATGATCCGGGGACGATTTTTTATGATATGATTCGCATCAGAAAGGATGGTGTTTAAAATGAAAAAAGAAAAAGCGCTCAAGCCCAAATATAACATGGTTCAAAACTCCTGGTTTATGATAAGGCTTGCATGGATTTCGGGAGAAAAGAAGGTACTTGTTCTCAGCCTGCTTTCTGCAGTATTGGCTGTGGCATTAAACCTTGTAAATCTATATGTTTCACCAACGATTCTCTCAGTGGTGGAAAGGCACGTATCTATAACAGAGCTGCTGTTTACCATCGTGGGATTTGTTCTCGGCATTATGCTTGTATCAGCAGCATCTACCTATGTGGATGCCAATACTCTGTTCGGGAGGGTAACGGTTCGCTGTGTGATCACCAATCTTCTGAACAGGAAGGCGGCAACCACATCGTATCCCAATGTAGACGATGATCAGTTTACAAAGCTTCTGACAAAATCCGGAGAGTGCATCAGCAACAATCGTGCGGCGACAGAAGCAATCTGGAGAACATTGACTTCGCTCACAACCAATATACTTGGCTTTACAATCTATGTAAGTCTTTTGACAACTGTGCAGCCCATTCTGATTGTTGTTATCCTTGTGACAACGGTTATCAGCTATTTCATTGGCAATTACGTAAACGGATACGGATATCGCCACCGGGAGGAAGAAGCAGAATATGAAAGGCATATGTACTATATTTCAGAGTGTGCAAAAGAACTGAATGGGGCGAAGGATATTCGTATTTTCGGTCTGCGCTCCTGGCTTGAGGAACTGAACGATAAGGCAATGAGCGCATATACAGCATTCCATAGAAAAGCGCAGGGGGTATACATCTGAGCCCCAATTGCAGATCTTGTTTTGACTTTCCTGCGAAATGCCGTTGCATACACATTTCTGATCGGTCTTGTGATTCGGGAAGGGCTTAGTGTGGCAGAATTCCTTTTGTTTTTTACCGCGGTAGGAGGCTTTACAGAATGGGTGTCTTCTTTCCGGTATCCCGGAACGGATAAGGATACTTTGACGAATATCAATCTAACTCTGCATCCCGGTGAAAAGCTTGCTGTGGTGGGTCTCAATGGTGCAGGAAAAACAACGCTTATTAAGCTGATCTGCGGCTTTCTGGATCCTACCGAAGGTCGTGTATTGCTGGATGGCAAAGATATACGAGATTACAATCGTGCAGATTACTATACGATGTTCTCGGCAGTATTTCAAAGCTTTTCTCTGTTGGCCGGTACGATTGCAACGAATATTGCACAGAATGATGTGGGGATAGATATGGAACGCGTGAAGGAATGTGTGGAAAAGGCCGGAATTTCGTAAGAAGATAGAATCTCTTCCTGAGGGATATGAAACATATCTGAACAGAGAGGTTTATGAGGGAGCGATATTGCTTTCCGGCGGTGAGACACAGCGCCTTATGCTGGCCCGTGCACTCTATAAAAATGCCCCCTTTATCGTGCTTGATGAGCCGACAGCAGCACTGGATCCCATTGCAGAGTCTGATATGTATCAGAAATATAATGAATTGACCAACGGCAGGTCGTCCATCTACATCTCTCATCGTCTTGCCTCCACTCGCTTTTGTGATCGCATTATTATGATCGACAATGGGGAAATCATCGAGGAAGGCACACATTCTGAGCTGTTAAAGCTTGGCGGCAAGTATGCCGGACTCTTTGAAGTACAGAGCAAGTATTACAAGGAAGGAGATGCTGAAAATGAAGAAGATTGATAAACTCATGTCATGGAGTGATATGATAAAGGTCAATAATCGGGCATTTATGGTATTCTACAAAAATTATCCGCAGATGGTGCTGTCCCGGTTTATCAGTGTAATATGGAACGCACTGACTCCTTATGTCAGCATATGGTTATCGGCTCTTGTGATTGACGAACTTACAGGCGACAAAGATGTAGAACGCCTGAAATTCCTTGTGTTGCTCACGCTTACCACCGGTGCTGTGATTGCCCTGATATCAGCGCTTCTCAACAAGTGGAAGGAAACGCAAAATGCGGGGCTTGGGTGGAAGGTGAAACGTATTTTTTCAGAAAAGCTTTTGGATATGGATTATGTACATCTTGATGAAACCGGGACAGCAGAACTTCTTTCCACAATTCATCAAAATCAGAACAGCGGCGGTTGGGGACTTTATCGAGTGATTGGGAATTACGAAGATCTGTGTTCGGCTGTGATGACACTTCTTGGAGGTATTTCTCTGACCGTGTCACTGTTTGCAAGCCGTGTTCCCGAAAGCGCAGGAGCGTACACAGTACTTAACAATCCCTTGTTTACGGTGTTGGTGATAGCTGCTATGCTTTTGATCACATACATCGCGCCCATTCTTTCGAACAAAGCCGGCAGTTATTGGGCACTTAACGAGGATACACACAGGCTTGGAAACCGTATGTTCAGCTTCTTTGGTTGGCTTGGCTATCGGAAAGATATCGCAACAGATGTGCGAATGTACAGACAGGACAAGATATGTGAAAGGTATAACAATAGCAATGGAGGAGCATTCGGTTCGAAAGGTCTTTTTGCAAAATACAGCAGATGGCCCATCGGATTATACAGTGCAGCGTCTTCAGCTGTTTCCGTTATTTTCACGGGTGTCGCCTATGTCTATGTGTGCCTGAAAGCCTGGGCCGGTGCGTTTGGCCTGGGGGCTGTTACACAATATGTTGCATCCATCACAAAAGTTTCGGGCGGTGTCTCCAAACTGATCTCAACGCTGGGTGATATGCGTAATAACGCATCCTTCCTTGCCCATGTATTTGAGTTCCTGGATATTCCCAACATCATGTATCAGGGCAGCCTGACTGTTGAAAAGCGCCGTGACCGCAAATATGAAGTGGAGTTTCGTAATGTTTCCTTCAAATATCCCGGAAGTGAGAATTACGCACTCCGCAACGTCAACATGAAGTTTGAAATCGGAAAACGACTGGCTGTTGTGGGCATGAACGGAAGCGGAAAGACCACCTTTATAAAACTGCTCTGCCGTCTGTACGATCCCACCGAAGGTGAAATCCTGCTTAACAGCATTGACATTCGCAAGTATAATTATGCGGAATATATGATGATCTTTTCCGTTGTATTCCAGGATTTCAAGCTCTTTGCACTGAAACTCGGTGAGAATGTTGCATCAAGGGTCGATTATGATAATGAGCGGGTAATGGATTCCCTGGAAAAAGCAGGATTTACAGAGAAACTTGCAGAGATGCAAAATGGTATGGAAACATATTTGTATAAAGATTATGATAAAGACGGTGTAAATGTGTCGGGCGGCGAAGCACAGAAAATTGCCATTGCCCGCGCACTGTACAAGGATGCACCCTTTATCATCCTTGACGAGCCTACGGCGGCACTGGATCCCATTGCGGAAGCAGAGGTTTACTCCAAGTTCAATGAGATCGTAGGAGACAAAACAGCCATCTATATCAGCCATCGGCTTTCCTCCTGCAAGTTCTGTGACGAGATCTTGGTGTTCCATGAGGGAGCAGTCATTCAGCAGGGAACACATGCTTCCCTTGTGGCAGATGAAAGCGGAAAGTATTATGAACTGTGGCATGCACAGGCGCAGTATTATACAGAATAACACTTTTATCTGTAGTCCAGATATTCCAGAAACCGTCTCACCGCAAGTGAGGCGGTTTTCTTGCTTCTCAGAGCCAGTGCAATGTCACGGTAGGCAGGAACATCCAGTTCTTTGGCAACGATTTTATACGGAATGCGCTTCAAGATCAGCCGGGGCAGAATACTGATGCCCAATCCGCTTTCTACCATAGACATGACGGCATAATCATCCCATGTAGTAAAATGCACTCTTGGTGTCAGCCCATTGCGTTCAAACACCTCAGAAACCTCCGCTTTCGCCCCTTTTTCAAGCAGCATGAAGGGCTCATTGCACAAGTCGGCAATGGGAACTTTGTCATATTTGGTCAAAGGATGATTTTCCGGCAGGATGGCGAGCAGCTTGTCCTGTTCAAGATAGATAATTTCAAAGTCAGGATTGGTTGGCAGGCGCAAGAAACCGCAATCTACGCGTCCTTCTGCAATCCATTCTTCAATCTCGGTGTAATCTCCCAGAAGCAGTTCATAGTCAATGCCGGGGTAATCTTTCTGAAAGGCTTTGATGATATTGGGCAGCCAATGGGTGGCCACACTGGAGAAGGTGCCGATGCGGATGATGCCGGACTGTACGCCATGGAGGTCATCCACCTGCATTTGGAGCTTCTGGTACTCATCACAGAGACTTTGGGCATAGGGGAGAAGACGTGAACCGTCTGAGGTCAGCTTCACTCCACTGCGATTACGCTCTAAGAGTGTGATATTCCATTCCTTTTCCAGGTCATTGATCATGCGGCTGATTCCGGACTGAGAGTAATTCAATAATTCCCCTGCCTTGGTAAAGCTGCCATATTCCACTGTTTTAATAAAAGCCATGTATTTTAAGATATTCATATCCATAGGTAATTCTTCTCCATACATTTGAATTTGTAATGCTGAATATGCAAAACATTCGTTTTTTGTATTCTTGATTTTATGATACAATCTCTTTAATAATTTTTCAAGAAGGAGTTACCCTAATGAAGAAATCCTACATAAAATACTTTACCGCCCTTTTATTATTCGGTTCAAACGGAATCGTAGCCAGTCTGATTAATTTGAGCAGCTACGAAATTGTACTGCTTCGCACATTGATAGGCAGTGCATTGCTTATGGCTATCTTTTCCCTGGGTCGTGGGAAGCTGACTTTTTATAAGAACCGGCGGCAGTTCCTCTTCCTGTGTATTTCGGGAATTGCCATGGGAACCAGCTGGATGTTTCTGTACGAGGCGTATGCACGGATCGGTGTCAGCATATCGTCACTACTATATTACTGTGGTCCGGTCATTGTTATGGCCCTGTCTCCGATGCTGTTCAAAGAAAAGCTGACTGCTGTAAAAGTGGTTGGTTTCGCGGCTGTGCTGTGCGGCGTATTCTTAGTCAATGGAAATGCGTTTGACGGCGGTGGAGATACATTTGGCATTTTCTGCGGAATCATGTCGGCAGTCATGTATTCATTTATGGTAATCTTTAATAAGAAAGCGAAAGATATCACCGGGCTGGAGAATTCCATGCTGCAGCTGTTGATCAGTTTTCTCACCGTTGCCGTGTTTGTAGGTATCAAGCAGGGATTTGTCATGGAGATTGAACCATCGAGCATTCTCCCGATTCTGGTTCTTGGACTGGTTAACACCGGTATCGGATGTTACTTTTACTTTTCCTCCATTGGGGATCTGCCGGTTCAGACAGTAGCTATTTGTGGATACCTGGAGCCGCTGTCAGCAGTCCTTTTTTCCTTCCTCTTTTTGAAAGAAGCCATGATGCAGGTTCAAATGATCGGGGCTGCTTTGATCATCGGCGGTGCAATGTTTGGAGAATGCTATAAAACCTAAAAATATCATTGACAAAATACAAAGCAACTTCTATAATTTATTCATATAAATAAGAAGGCAAAGGTGCTTGACAGGTTGTTCAAGTGCCTTTTTTTGTTGTTTTCATCCACATTCGGAACATACAAGAGAGGAACGCTGCAAGCGCTGTTGCCTGAAAATAGAAGAGAGGTTTTGTAACGAAGCAGATGAATACGGCACAGTTATTAGTAAAATGTCTGGAAGAGGAAGGTGTGGAGTACATTTTCGGAATTCCCGGGGAAGAAAACCTTGAGATCATCAACGCCTTGGAAGATTCACCGATTAAATTTATCACTGTACGCCATGAACAGGGAGCAGCCTTTATGGCAGATGTATATGGCAGACTGACCGGGAAAGCAGGTGTATGCCTGGCAACATTAGGACCGGGTGCCACGAACCTGGTTACCGGTGTAGCAGATGCAGATCAGGATGGAGCGCCGCTGATTGCAATTACCGGTCAGGTAGGAACGGAGCGTATGCATCTTACGTCACATCAGTTTCTTGATCTGGTTAAGATGTTTGAGCCGATCACAAGAAGGAGTAAACAGATCGTCCGTCCGGATACGGTGAATGAAATCATAAGAATTGCTTTTAAATATGCTCAAAGCGAAAAGCCAGGCGCATGTCACATTGATCTTCCGGTGAATATTTCCAAGATGCCGGTAAGTGAGTCGGAAAGACCTTTAAAGAAAAAAGTCGTTCCCGTAGAATTTGCAGATATGAATTCAGTGAAGGCCGCTGCCAAACTGATTTCGCAGGCAAAGTCGCCGGTTGTATTCATAGGAAGCTCAGCAGTACGGGCTAATGCAAGTGAGGCAATAACGGAATTTGTAAATACGCTGAAAATTCCGGCTGTCAATACCATGATGTCGAAAGGAGTAGTACCCTACGATAATCCTTATTGTATGTGGACGATTGGCATTCCGCAGAGAGATTACGCGAATATTTTGATGGATAATGCGGATCTGATCATTGCCATCGGTTATGATCTGGTTGAATATGCACCCGGTAAATGGAATCAGGATCCGGACAGAAAAATCATACATATAGATACCAGTGCAGCGAATATCAATAAATTGTATCAGCCCCAGGTAGAAGTTGTAGGAGATATTTCCAATTCGGTTTCCTGGATACAGTCCTTAGTAAAGCGCACAGAGGAACCTTCTTATGATGTGAAAATCAAAGAGAAGATGGCACAGGAATTCAGCATGCATGATGATGACAACAGCTTTCCCTTAAAACCGCAGCGCATATTAAGTGATATCCGTAAAGTATTGGATGAAGATGATATCTTAATCTCCGATGTAGGCGCTCATAAGATGTGGATTGCCAGACAATATCATTGCTATAAGCCAAAGACCTGTATTATTTCCAATGGATTTGCAACAATGGGAATTGCGGTACCCGGAGCTATTGCAGCCAAATTGCTCAATCCGGAGAAGAAGGTGCTGGCGGTAAGCGGAGATGGCGGCTTTATGATGAATTGTCAGGAACTGGAGACGGCGGTTCGTATAGGAACACCTTTTGTTACCTTAATTTTTAATGATTCCTGCTATGGTCTGATTAAATGGAAGCAGTTGGACCAGTATGGAAAATACAGCTGTGTGGATTTCGGTACCATTGATTACGTGAAATTTGCCGAAAGCTTTGGAGGAAAAGGGTATCGGATTGAGAAAGCAGAAGATTTGATTCCTACTCTGGAAGAGGCGTTTGCACAAAATGTGCCATGCATTATCGATTGCCCTGTGGACTATTCAGAGAATGAGAAGTTAACGGAACATCTGAAACATTTGGAAATATAAAATAAAAAAGGACAGGAGGAACCTGGCAATGAAAAATCTTGGATATTACAATGGTAAATTTGGTTTGATTGAGGAGATGACCGTGCCCATGAACGACAGAGTTCATTTCTTCGGAGATGGTGTATATGATGCCACCTGCAGCAGGAATCATGTGGTCTACCTGATCGATGAGCATATTGATCGTTTTTTCAATAGTGCGGGACTTTTAAAGATCAGGATGCCGTTTACCAAAGCAGAACTGAAAAAGCTTTTACAGGAAATGGTGGCAAAGGTGGAGGGGGAAGACCTGTTTGTATATTGGCAGGTAACCAGAGGAACCGCACCCAGGACCCATGCGTTTCCGGATGTGGAACCCAACTTGTGGATCACCGTTACGCCGATGACTTTCCGAAATCTGAAGGAGAGGATTGCACTGACCTCTATGGAGGATACCAGATATTTACATTGTAATATAAAGACATTGAATCTGCTGCCCAGCGTCATGGCTGCCCAGAAAGCAGTGGAGGATAATTGCTTTGAAACAGTATTCCATAGAGGGGATATTGTAACAGAATGTGCCCACAGTAATGTATCTATCCTCAAGGATGGTATATTGAAAACGCATCCGGACGGACATTACATTTTGCCCGGTATTGCCAAGAAACATCTGATCATGGCATGTAAAAAGCTGGAGATTCCCGTGGATGAGACTACATATACCATGGAGGAGCTGCGGGATGCCGATGAGATTATTATCACCAGCTCCAGCAATTTCTGTCTGGTAGCAGGTACGCTGGAAGGAAAACCTGTGGGAGGTAAAGCACCACAGCTGATTGACAGTCTGCAGGAAGTACTGATACAGGAATTCAATGAGTATTGTGCGGCAGGAGTAAAGAAAAGCTGTGAAACAACCGTATAAGGACAGAGGATAAGAGCATGGAAGCAAGGGAATTGGCAGAATTGAATGTTGGAGAGGATTTAGACCAGTTGATGAATCTGGATCCCAGAGGGTATGGTGTTTGCCGGATACTATATCAGGGAAGCCGAAAGTACATGGGAGAGCCCATTGCTATGAAATGCGCGAAGGGACTGAAAGCAGCGCTTGTACAGGAGGATATCGTATATATTATTACAGGTTTTGTACTCATGCCCCATAAGCATGCAGAGATGGATGGTATCATAGGAGCCATGCTGTTAGCGCGTATGCTGGTAAAGGCTTATGGAGCAAAGCCCGTGATCATCTGCCCGAAGGAATGTGAAGAGGCGACCAAGAAGCTGGCTGATGTAGTAGGTCTGCATCTGTATGATGAGGCCGCACAGATAAAGGAGTATCCTATTGCTGTGGGCCGGGTGATCTTTACAAAGGATACGCTGCTGGCAGAGAAGCAGGCAGAGGAACTGATGACAAGTCTTCCTCCTAAGGCAGTGATAGCCATCGAAGCTCCCGGTGCCAATCAGAGAGGCGTATATCACAATGCCAAAGGATTTGACTTAAGTGAACTGGAAGCCAAGACGGATATCCTTTTTAAAAAGTGTAAGGAAGCCGGAATCTACAATATGGCCATCGGTGACCTGGGCAACGAGCTGGGTATGGGAGCAATCAGCGAACATCTGAGAAAATATGTGCCCTATATGGAGGAAAACGGCTGTGCGTGCGGTTGTGGCGGCGGCAGCGTGGCGGCAGTGGCAGCAGATGATATTATTACGACTACCATTTCTCACTGGGGCGCGGAGGCCGTGATTGCAGCTACTGCGTGGCTTTTAAGACGACCGGACCTGATTCACAGTAAGGACATGGAGATAGAGGCAATTAAAACAGCTTCCAACTGTGGCATGGTAGATATGTATGGCTGGCTGGACTATTGCATCGACGGGATTGAAATGAAATTTCATGTGGAACTTTTGGAGATGATGCGCGGCTGTGTGATCAATTCTCTGGATCAGTTCGAACTATGTGCTGTATGGTATGATAAGGTGATAGAGAAGCAGTTTTTTGCACAACAGTAAGACGGGAAAGGGAGATTCCATGGAAAGCATTCAATTTGCACCGGCAGGTGAACAGGGAATTGTAGTTCAGCTTGGGAACTCTATAGAGGAGGAGACCAACCGGAAAATCCGTTATCTGATGGAAAGACTCAGGGGACGTAAGGAAATTAAGGAGATGATTCCTTCCTTTTGTGCACTGCTGATTCTGTATGATATCCACAAGACAGATTATACCGGGATGGAAAGGCTTTTACAGAAAGAAACTGCACATATGGAACATTTGCCGAAACTGGAGAAAAAGGTTCATTATATTCCGGTCTGTTATGGCGGCATTTATGGAGAAGACCTTGAATATGTGGCCCGTCATGCGGGTATGACGCCGCAGGAGGTCGTTTCTCTTCACGCGGGCAGAGACTATCTGATCTATATGCTTGGTTTTCTGCCGGGGTTTGCGTATCTGGGAGGTATGGATCCACGGATTTTCTGTCCGCGCCTTCAGACACCCAGAGTGCGGATACCGGCGGGGAGCGTGGGAATTGGCGGAGAACAGACAGGTATCTATCCTCTGGATTCCCCCGGAGGATGGCAGCTGATCGGAAGGACACCGCTTCGCCCCTATGATTCCGGAAGAGAGCCTGCTTTTTTATATAAAGCAGGGGAATATATTCGCTTTTGTCCGGTGACGGAGACTGAATATGAGCGAATTGCCCTGGATGTGGCAAGTGGCAGAATAGTGGGGGAAGAATGGACATGATGCTTAAGGTAATTGCACCGGGCCTGCTTACGACGATTCAGGATGCAGGCAGAAACGGATATCAGGACAGCGGATTTTCCGTATCGGGCTGTATGGACAGGCGGGCCATGCTGGAAGCCAACGGACTGGTGAATAATGATATCAATGAAGCGGTATTGGAAATGCAGTATCTTGGGGGAACCTTTCGGTTTGAAGGGGAAACCTATTTTGCATTGACAGGAGCGGACATGGCCCCTCTTTTAAATGGAAGAACCGTCCCAGGTTACCGTGCCGTGAAAGTTCATAAAGGTGACATACTGGAATGCAGGCGTGCGAACAATGGCAGGTTTGCCTATCTGGCAGTAGCCGGGGGCTTTGCCATAGAACCGGTGCTTGGCAGTAAATCCACCAACTTAAAATGCGGCATCGGCGGTTTTGAGGGCAGGGCGCTGCTTGCCGGGGATGAGCTTCCCATGAACTGCGAAACAACATGGCTGCTGAACGAATATCTGAAGGAGGCGGAGGCGCCTGTTTATAAAGACAAGATCTGCCTGCGTGTGACAGCCGGTCCCCAGGAACACAAATTTACTCCTAAAGGGCTTGACGATTTCTATAGCCGGGAATATCTGGTGACGGAACAGTCGGACCGTATGGGATATCGTATGGATGGTGCTCCTGTGGAAAGTGAGAACGGGGTTGATATCATCTCTGACGGTATTGTGGAGGGAGCCATTCAGGTAACACCCGGCGGAATGCCGATGATATTGCTTGCAGACCGGCAGACAACAGGCGGTTATGCCAAAATAGGCACCGTAATAGCCGCGGATATCCCCAGTCTGGTTCAATGTATGCCGGGAGCGAAAGTTCATTTTAAGAAGATATCTCTTGAACAAGCAGTGAGCCTGTACCGAAAAGAAGAAAAGGACAGAAAAAAGTTTCTTAAGAGTGTAGGTTATTGCAAAGAGAATCAGGGGATGTTTGAGAGAAAAGTAAATCAGTGGAAAGGGATGCAGAGAAAATGATGGAAACAGAAAATGAGAAAAGAACACCTGCTGAAATTCGGCAGATGATCAGAAAGGGTGAGATTACCACACCGACCTCCGGATTTTGCCCGGGCTACGCCCAGGCGAATCTGGCAGTGCTGCCCGGAAAATATGCCTATGATTTTCTGCTGTTTGCACAGCGCAATCCCAAGGCATGTCCTATTCTGGAAGTCAGTGATATGGGCAGCAGAGAACTGAAGAAGATCGCCCCGGGAGCTGATATCGCCAGGGATATCCCGAAATATCGGATTTATGAAAATGGTGTACTGCAGGAAGAACGGACAGATGTAGCAGGACTGTGGCGGGATGATCTGGTAAGCTTTTTAATCGGCTGCAGCTTTTCCTTTGAATCGGAACTGATTGAGGCTGGGATAGAGATCCGTCATAACACGATGGGCTGTAACGTTCCCATGTATCTGACTAATATAGCCTGTGAACCGGCGGGAATCTTCCATGGTAATATGGTGGTAAGCATGCGCCCCATTCCTTACGAACAGATAGTGAAAGCCGTGACGGTGACGGCGGCTGTTCCCAGAGTACATGGTGCACCGGTTCATATCGGGGATCCGTCTGTCATAGGAATTAAGGACATCATGCAGCCGGATTTTGGGGATCCTGTGATGATAAAGGAAGGTGAAGTGCCCGTATTCTGGGCTTGCGGTGTCACACCCCAGGCAGCAGTCATGGCCAGCAAACCTGACTTTTGCATCACGCATGCGCCGGGGCATATGCTGATCACTGATGTGAAAAATGTGGAATTAAAGGAGTAGTTTTATGTATACGATTGATATGAACTGTGATCTGGCGGAAAGCTATGGTGTCTACCGCATCGGTATGGATGAGGAAATCCTGCCCTATATTACTTCTGCCAATCTGGCCTGCGGTTTCCATGCTTCCGATCCGGTGGTTATGTCTAAGTCTGTGGAGGCATGCAAACGAAATTCCGTAGCGGTGGGAGCTCACCCGGGATTTCCGGATCTGCAGGGGTTTGGGCGCCGTAATATGATAATCCCGCCCAAAGAGGTTAAGGCCATGGTGATGTATCAGATTGGTGCGCTGGATGCTTTTTGTCGGGCAAATGGTATTACAATGCAGCATGTGAAACCTCACGGTGCATTATATAACATGGCCGGTAAGGATTATGAGCTTGCGCGTGCTGTCTGTGAGGCTATTGCAGATGTCAATCCCCGGCTGATCCTTATGGCGCAGGCAGGAAGCCAGATGCAGAAAGCAGCGGAGGAGATGCATTTAAAGATGGCGCGTGAGATCTTTGCGGACAGGGCGTATGAAGAGGATGGCTCTCTTGTGGCAAGGAACAAGCCGGGTGCCATGATCACAGATGAAAATGAGGCGATTGAGCGGGTGATCACCATGGTGCGTCAGGGCAAAGTAGCTGCCATTACCGGAAAAGAAATCCCTATTCAGGCGGATTCTGTCTGTGTGCACGGAGATGGAGAGAAGGCGCTTCTATTTGTAAAAAAGCTGCGGGAAGCATTTTTGACAGAAGGCATACAGGTACGTTCTCTGACAATTTAATCAGAAAAGAAATAAAAGAAAGTCCCTTCCCGGACGAAAAAACGATGAATACTTCGTGTGGGACAGGACTTTCTTTTTAGTTTATAGCAAAGATCTGATTACAGCTGATTTCAGGAATCAGCCCATTTTGTAATTTAGTAATTTTCTTTACGAACTTCAAAATAGCTCTGGGAATGTTTGCAGACAGGGCAAACCTCAGGAGCCTTGGTTCCCATAACAAGGTGACCGCAGTTACGGCATTCCCACAGAGTTACACCGCTCTTTTCAAATACCTGTGCGGTCTCAACATTGTGCAGCAGGGCACGGTAGCGCTCTTCGTGTGCTTTCTCAATAGCAGCAACGCCGCGGAACTGCTCAGCCAGCTCGTGGAAGCCTTCCTCATCAGCGTCCTTAGCCATACGGTCATACATATCGGTCCATTCGTAATTCTCGCCTTCAGCAGCGTGAAGCAGATTGGCAGCAGTGTCACCCAGCTCGCCCAGAGCCTTGAACCACAGCTTTGCATGCTCCTTCTCATTTTCAGCAGTCTGCAGGAACAGAGCGGCAATCTGCTCGTATCCGGCTTTCTTTGCTACAGATGCAACATATGTATACTTGTTGCGGGCCTGAGACTCACCGGCAAAGGCTTCCCACAGATTCTTTTCAGTCTTGGTGCCGGCATAAGGATTGGCTGCAGGAGCAGCGGGAGCTTCCTCAACTTTAGTAAATGCACTTGCAGGCTGCTTGCAGATAGGGCACTTGAAATCATCGGTCATAGGACCTTCATGAACGTATCCACAAATAGAACATTTCCATTTTTCCATTATTGTTACCTCCAATTTGAGTAGATGATTGAATGAATTTATTATACATCTTTTGGTAAAATATAACAAGTGACAAAAAAATTAACATTTTATAATCTTTTGATTTTCACATGCCACCCGGGAGGGAAGCACACCGAACTGCTCTTTGAAGACTTTGGTAAAATAGGACAGATCAGAAAAGCCGCATTCCATGGCAGCCCTTGAAACAGAGCAGTTCCCGGCAAGAAGCAATTCCCGTGCATGACGACAACGCAGGAATTGCACATATTCCATGACTGTCATGCCGGTGATGCGCTTAAACTGGCGTGAAAAATAGAACCTGCTGAAACCGGCATGAGCTGCCACACTTTCTACATTAATATTTTCCTGAAAATGTTCTCTGATATAGATCATTCCGCTTTTTATCATGTTATCATTTCCGGTACTTTGTTTCTCACTGACGTGATTGCGGCACAGGTATGCAATAAAGGAGATGATTTCTCCACGTACGATTGCTGTATAATACGGCTGCCTGGTATCCAGCTCATTGATCATTTTTTGAAAAAAAGCGTGTCCTACAGGCCCGGTAACATCCTCAGTAAAATGAATCTTTTCCACATTGATATCAAATGCTTTCAGAAAATCAGAATAGATGATCAGGCAATAATATTCCAGTGCTTCTGTATCCGGGACAGTGTAGTGGATATCCCCGGAATTTATGAGGATCAGGCTGCCGGGCTTCATTTCCACAGGAGTTGAGTTGATGATGGCTTTCCCTTTCCCTGCACTGCAATAGAGCAATTCAATGTTTTCATGCCAATTGGAGAGACATCCCTTTGGGCTAACATGGTCATGGTGGAATATGATCGGCAGCTCGCTGCGAAATAAATGATTTTCATAATGGCTCATATAAAACTCCTTACAATGCACAAAATTACCAAAACTGAGCAAGATAACTGTTTTCTGAACCCATTATAATATATTATAATAAGTTTGTTAATTGATTTTTACGAAAATAAGCAGCAGGAAGGAGTCTTACAATGTATTTATTGCCTGAACCGCAGAAACTAGTGATAAATAATGGCTTTTTAAAGCAAAGGTCAGTTGATCTGAAAGGGGTGTACGGAGAGGAAAGCTTCTGTAAAGATGCTCGTATCCGGAAAGCTTTGGATAAGCTGCCCGACAGTGAAGATGGTACGAAACTGGAGATCAGACTGGGTGAAACAGGAGAGGAAGGATATACCCTTACTATTGAAGAGAGCAAGATTACAATAATGGCTGCCCGGCCTGCAGGTACATTCTACGCCATTCAGACCTTACGGCAGATTTTCGATAATAAAGAGGTGCCCTGTCTTACCATAGAAGATGAACCAGGCTTTGCCTACAGGGGCTTTTATCATGATGTTACAAGAGGTAAGGTTCCCAAGGCGGAGACAATCAAGGAACTCATCGATACCATGGCATATTATAAGATGAATTCCCTGCAGCTTTACATTGAGCATACGTTTCCCTTTAAAGAACTGGGCGATCATATTGAGAAGACCGGATATCTGACCCCAGAGGAAATCAGAGAACTGGATGATTACTGTTATGAAAATTTCATCGAGTTCATTCCTTCTATCGCCACGTTTGGTCATCTGTATGATCTTTTGGAAAGAGAAGAGTATCGTAAGCTGCGTGAGATAGAAGATTTTGTAGAGGATCAGATTTTCTGGCCGCAGAGAATGGCCCATCATACCATTGACCCTACCCGGGAAGAGAGCATTGAAATCATCAAGAGCCTGTTAGACCAGTTTATGCCGCTGTTTAGAACAGATAAATTCAATATCTGCTGTGATGAGACCTTTGACTTGAAGAACGGAAAGCACAAGGATCAGGATACCGGCAGACTTTATATTGATTTTGTAAAGAAAATCATTGCGCACCTGGAATCGAAAGGCAAGAAGGTGATGATGTGGGCCGATATTCTGCTGCAGCATCCAGAGACCATAGAAGAACTGCCTGAAGGTGTGGAATTCTTAAATTGGACATACAGTGCGGAGCCGAAAGAGGAACCCTTTGCAGTCTTTGGCAATATGGACTGCGAGCAGATTGTATGCCCGGGAACCAGTTCCTGGTCCAGATTGGTGGAGGGCATCGATAAGGGCAGCAAGAACATCCTTAAGTTAGGTGAGTACGGATACAAGTATCATGCCAAAGGAATGTTGAATACGAACTGGGGTGACTACGGCAATCCCTGCAGCCTTGAGCTTGCCATGCATGGCCTTGTCCTGGGGGCTGCAAAATCCTGGAATGAAAAGACGGACAGAGATCAATATTTTACAGACAGCATCAATTATCTGCTGTATAAGAATGATAAAGCAGTTACTTATCTTACCATGCTGGATGAGGCGCATAACAAGCTGAACTGGAATATGCTGACCTATTGCTATTCCAACTGTATCTATGAGAAGAAGTTTGCAATCCGGTATCCTGCAGCGGAAGATGTAGTCAGCGCTCAACTTATCTGCAAGGAAGTAAAAGAAAAGCTGAGCGGCGAAAGCTGGGAGCGTGATGAATACCGTCAGGAGCTTTTGATCGCGGCAGAAGGAATTATGGTGATTGCAGAGTTGTTCGCCAAGCTGGCCGGTTACCAGGTGGAGCGGTACTCCGATACGAAGCAGTGGCTGAAGAAATATCGTGAGAAATGGGTACAAAAGAATAAAGAGAGCGAATTGCATGAGATTGAGAAGATGTTCCTGACCCTGGAAGAAAATAGATAGAGATAAGTGAAAGCCGGCTGAGCGGTCCTGATTTATGGGGACTGACAGCCGGCTTTTTATATTTAGTTCTGATATCATGAGCTTGCTCATGATCTGCTAAGCCTCATCCACGGGTTTCCACGCCTTAGAAAGCCGCGAAATAATAACTCCTGAAATGACAGCCATAATGGTCAGGAAAATATAGATCAGAAGGTAAGTAGTATTCTGTGAGAGAATCTTTCCCATATAATCGGTGCTCATTCCGCTTAACAGACCGCTTACACCATCTAACAGGGTATGGAAAGCAAGGCAGATGAGGATACCCTTCAGATCCTGCTTTCCGGATACATAGTAACATACGATCAGGGACATGGCTGCATGGCTGATCATGGTCAGAATCCTCTCGTAACCTGCCAGGCAGAAGATGTAAGCCGGTGTGGTGAGGAAGGTGTCTTTTAAAGTCATCAGGCCGGCAGTGTCCACACCCAGGGCGGCAGTCTGTTCTACCATAAGATCAAAGGTACCGGTATTGATCATGATGACATAGATGAGATTATTAATATAGGTGATTCCGATGAGCAGCATGGATTCGATTCCTCCATGACCCAGGCCGGCAGCCAGGCTTCGCTCAAAGGTAAGTTCTTTTCTCAGAATTTTTGCCACCACATACCGGCCTGCCACTTCAAAAAGTCCGGCAGTAAAGGCCAGAATCAGCGCATAGGCCACATAATGCTTCGTGACAAAGTCCTGAAATGCAGGGAGTAAACCAAGGACGGTCAGAATCGGTGTACGGATCAGTATCTGTGTCACGAAGAAACCTGCCGCACCCAGGAACCAGGCCGAAACCACTTTCTTCTTACGGTGTGCGACAGCATATACGATCAGCACCGCAACGGGCAGAAACAGACTGATCAATAAGGTTAAAATGATTGCTGCAATAGATGTTCCACTTATCATTTTTTAGTCCTCCGCGTTCTTCTTGTTTTTCAAATAATAAAGAAAAGAATACAGCACCGGTGCCAGCATCATGACCAGGAGTAATATACTCATCAGCCATTCCCTGTAGAGAAAAGCATTCACAAACATCAAAATACCGCATATGACCCAGAGATAACCTGCCATTCGATGGGTGTGATTCCAATTCTCTTCGTCATTTAAGGTCCAGGGCAGCTTAATTCCAATGGTATAATTTTGCCTGCATTTAGGCATATAATTTCCAACAATAATAAAAACCAGGGAAAGGAAGATGACCATATAACGGCTGATATTAAGGTCATAACCCAGGGCAGACGAATAGGTCGGCAGGCAGCAGAGAATGGATACCACAGGGCAGATCCACAATATGATCTGGAAGATTTTCTGTCCCATGTTCTTATATTTAGGATCGTTGCTGGTGAAAGCAATGCATATCACATGAGTAAGCAATATAAAGAGTGGAAGCCCTATAACGGCAAAGGATTTGCTGCTCCATCCGTTTGGGGTGCCATCTGAATCAAAATGGGTTGGCATGGAATCCGGCAGACGGTCCCACAAAAGGATACCCACAAGGATTGGCAGCAGGATCAAAATGCATGTAAGAATAAAAGTTTTACGATGTTTTTCCATCAGTTGTCTCCTTTCAGTGCAGATAACCAGAGCATTACTTCTTCCACAATGGAAGTATTGAGAGAGTAATAAATATAGTTCTTCTGCCTGGTCTCCGTAATCAGTTCTGCTTTCTTTAAGATACTTAAATGATAAGAAATAGTTGCACCCGTCATATCAAAATGACTTCCGATTTCCCCAGCAGAGAGAGATTCCTTTTTCAAAAGTTCCAGGATATCCCGCCGGACCGGATCAGAAAGAGATTTAAAAGTTTCCGCGAATGCCATGGTCACCTCCTGGTATTTAGAAGATTTTCTAAATACTATTGTAACACAAGTACCGGATGAAGACAATGACTATTTAGAAAAATATCTAAATACTTTTGCGCTATTGACAATGTCAGATTTTATGCTATGATGAAGAAAGGTAATAGTTCAGACGCGCCATTCGCAAAATCGCGCCTACGTCCAGGGTTGTCTGAACTGTTACGAAGAAAGTAAAACGAAAGGAGAATTGTATGTTAAGCATTGTAAGTATGGAGGCTCATGCTAACTAAATAGTGCAGAGGGAAGCTCTTAATATGCGTGCAGAAGATCACGCCGGGAGTCTGCCCTTAAGCCGGTAATTATTATCGGCGTATCTGCCTTTTATAATGCTTATCATACTTTACCATAGAAGACGCAGTGGTGTTGCAGGACAGTGAACAGGATGAGACTGTCGGGTGATTTTCCTATGTGTGTTATTAGAGAGCATGGCAGCAGTGTCGTGCTTTTATTATTTTCGGGCACAGCTTGTATGTGCCTGACTATGACCATGGGTATTATGCTTTAGAAGGCAGATATCTGTGGTTTTTATTTTAAGAAAGAGGAAAGAAAATGAATCGAACAGAACATGTTTTGGAAATGGACAAAATCAAGGAGAGGTGGTCGGCCCTTGCGCTGACGGACTGGGCGAAGGAAGAGATCCGCAACACGGTTCCTTATCTGTCACAGGCAGAACTGAATGTGAAACTGACAGAAACAACGGAGGCCAGGAGGCTGCTGGAACAGGGAGGAAATCCGCCGCTGGTATCATTGGCCGGGCTGCGGGAATGGACCACCATTGCAGAGAAGGGAGGCTGCCTGACAGCGGAACAATTAGAAGAGTTGGGCATGGCATTGACGGCAGTAAGGAGAATGAAGTCGTACCTGGAACGGTTTAAAGGGATGGAGATGTCCCTGCCTTACTATGAAGAAGAGTTGGATTCCCTGGAGGAACTGGAACAGGAAATCAGGGTGCAGATCCGAAACGGTAAGGTAGATGACCTGGCTACAAAGCTTTTGCAGACACTGCGCAGGGACATTTATCGAGCCAGTGGCAGCCGGGAAATATTATGAGGAACTGCAGGAACTTCTGATAGAGGAAGAAAACGAGGTGAGAAGGATCCTGTTTACATTGACGGCTGAAGTAGCGGATGGTGCGGAGATTTTGGAGCATGACAGGAAGGTTATGGAGAAGCTTGATTATATTTTCTCTAAAGGAAAGCTGAGCCTGGACTATGATGGTGTGGAACCCGAGATTCAGATGGACAGGAGGATTTGCTTAAAAGATGGCCGGCATCCCCTCATGGATCGCAAAACCTGTGTGCCGCTGCAGTTTGAGATCGGTAACGGTATCAGCGGAATCGTGATTACAGGGCCCAATACCGGGGGGAAGACAGTAGCCATTAAGACGGTGGCATTAAATTGCATGATGGCCCAGTGCGGTCTCCATGTGGCGGCAGCGAAGGCCAGCATCTGTATGAATAGTAATTACTTGTGTGATATTGGAGATGGGCAGAATCTTGCAGAAAACTTGTCCACATTCTCGGCTCACATCACAAATGTGCTGGAAATCCTGCAAAAAGTAGATGGGGAGAGCCTGGTCATTATGGATGAGCTTGGTTCCGGGACGGATCCTACAGAAGGAATGGGGATTGCCATAGCGATTCTGGAGGAACTTAAGAAAAGCGGCGCGTTGTTTCTGGTGACTACACATTATCCGGAGGTGAAGCAGTATGCGGAGGAGAAAGAGGGGATTTTAAATGCCAGAATGACTTTTGACAAAGAGAGCCTTAACCCTCTTTATCAGCTGGTGATCGGAGAAGCAGGAGAGAGCTGCGCCTTTCATATTGCAAGGAGACTGGGAATGCCGGCCAAGATGCTTGCGTGTGCGGCACAGGCGGCTTATGGAAAACAGGGATTACCCGGAGAGAGCGTCTTTGGAGATGAGAAAACTTTCGAAGATGAGGGAAAGCGAAAGCACACTGCTTCTAAATTGAAAGGAATCTCAACAGAGGGGCTTCCGCAGAAGCTTGCGCGGAAGTTCAACCTGGGTGACAGCGTCATGGTATACCCGGATAAAAAAATTGGCATTGTCTGTAAGACGGCCAATGAGAAAGGTGTCCTGCAGGTCCAGATGCCGGATAAAAAGATCTGGATCAACCATAAGAGAGTGAAGCTTCATGTGGCTGCTGCAGAGCTTTATCCCGAAGATTATGACTTTTCCATTATTTTCGATACGGTGGAGAACCGCAAGCTGCGCCATCAGATGGGAAAACATCATGTGGAAGGGGCACAGATTCAGATTGACGAGAACTGTTGAGAAGCTTACGGAAGGGCCTGCCTATAGCTTAAGGTAACAGTTCTGACGCGCCATTCGCAAAATCGCGCCTGTGGCGCTCTCCGTCGCTTCGCGACTATTTTTGCTCATAATCTGGCGCTCAGTACAACCCTATACGTAAGCGCAAAATCATGCAAGCATGATTTGTGCGCCTACGTCCAGGATTGTCTGAACTGTTACAGCTTAAGTTTGGCGGGATAAATTTGGTAATCATTTTCAGTTGTTTTGGACGTAGTTCTCAATCATTGGATAATTTCCCGATTGATTAATTGAAACGGCAAATGTAGAATAGAAAGGTATTCTACATTTGCCGTTTTTCGGGGAGGAGCATAAGAATATGAGAAGACGAAGAAGGAAAAGAGGACAGCTCACCTATCATAGAGTAGGAGAGATGGAACGAATTTATCATAAACGAAAAAAGTACAGGAATAGGCAGCGGGCCATCGTAGCGGTTTGCGCGGTGGCTCTGATCGCAGCAACAATTATAGGCGGCAGCTTTCTGCTGCGGGATACAGAGCAGGCTGTAGGTTCCGGAGCAGTGAGTGGGATGCCTGTTTCGGAAAAAATGCAGGGCAGCAGTCAGGCAGAGCAAACAAGTGGGCAGACTGATGATTCACAGAATGCTGCACAGGACGTTAATACACAAGAAACCGAACAGAACGCCGACGTCCAGGACACAGATTGGATTTACAACACTGACGAGCGCCCCAAAGTGAAGGGTATCTATGTTACCGGTCCCATGGCGGGTAATGACGCTTTTGCGAACTTACTGACCCTGGTGGATGAGACAGAGCTCAATGCCATGGTCATTGATGTGAAAAATGATGCCGGCGAAATCACTTACCGGATGAGCCAGGAAACGGCTCAGGAGATGGGCGCCTGTATCAATTACATAAGTGACATGGAAAGCTTTATGAAAAAGCTGAGGGAGCATGGTGTCTATACCATAGCAAGAATTGTATGTTTTAAGGACCCTTATCTGGCGGAGCATCATCCGGAACTTGCCCTGAAGAAGCCTGATGGCACTGCAATCGTGGATGGCCATGGGCTGGCTTGGGTAAATCCTTATAAGGAAGAGGTGTGGGAGTATCTGGTAGATGTAGCCAGGAAGGCCGGTGAAATGGGCTTTGATGAGATCCAGTTTGATTATGTCAGATTCCCTATCGGAAGCGATGCGGAGGCAGCAGACTATGGTGTAGATCGGAATGTATATACCAAGCAGCAGGCAATCACCGGATTCTTAACCTATGCGGCGGAAGAACTTCACAAAGAAGGGATTCCGGTAACGGCAGATGTGTTTGGTACTATTATCGGCAGTGAAACAGATGTACAGCAGGTTGGGCAGGATTATGCCCAGCTTGGAGGGATCGTGGATGCCATCTGTCCCATGGTGTATCCATCACATTATGGAAATGGTGTATTCGGTCTGTCAGTGCCGGATGCGTATCCTTATGAGACTGTAAATGAGGCTATGATAGATTCGAAGGAAGAGCTGGCAGCCATACCAATGGAGCAACAGGCAGTAGTTCGCCCGTGGCTGCAGGCTTTTACTGCTACCTGGGTAGAGGGATACATTTCTTATGGAGGAGAACAGATACGGGACCAGATTCAGGCAGTCTATGATGCAGGTTATGAGGAGTGGATTTTGTGGAATGCCTCCAATCGCTATTCGGCGGAGGGATTGTTGAAGGAATAGGCTGATAAAGGATCCGCAAATGAATCGTCTCCCCATAAGTCAGAACTGGGAAGCTGACTTTTGGGGAGACATTTTTATTAGAACAAAGTATGTTTTGCTATCTGTTTTCCAGATAATATTCTTTCACCGAATCAGTCATTTGCAGCGGCAGATCTTCGGTTTTTACATAACAGGAAACCGAATGTCCTGAGCTTGTAATGAAGTATCCCAGGTAGGTGTATTCCCTTAATGAGCGGAAAGGACTGTTGCGGAAGTCTCCGGGGGAAAGGAACGGAAGCAGCTGACTGATCTCATCCGGATCCGTAACGGATATTTCACGGATAGCCTCCGCGGTAGCAGCCGGGCTGACAATTTTAGCGTTTTCTGTGACAGTGATAGTTTCTTCTGCTTGTACACCGTTTTGCGTGGAATCAGCCTGGGTACTGTTGCTCTCTGTATCTGCAAATTCTCCTATATCGAAAAGCGTATCAAAATCCTCTTCTACATGTATTTCCAGGGAAGCAATCTTCATATCTTCTTTCTCAAGTACCATGTCAGGGAAGTATTCCTTCAGCATAGCAATGGTTCTGGTGTAATCGGTATAAACTTCCAGATCAATACCATAGGTAGAGGTCACATTTGAATAGGTGTTGGCATATGGATAAAGCAGGGACAGGCTGGCCACTGAGATACCGCAATTCAGGGATTCCAGTGTAGTGTGATCCTGAAAGTCCGCATAATAAGCGTCTAAAATTGCCTCAATCTGTTCCACATGATCAGTGCTTGCGGAAAAATAGTTTAAGTTGGTGTTGATATTTAGCTTGTCGGGCTGTGGGAACAGGCCACAGGAGGCTGGATAGAATGCTTCCAGGTATTCTTTGCTTTCCACAATAGGGCGAAGCAGCTCCAGATCGCTGTCCAACAGGCGGTATTGCCGATTGAAGGAGCCGAAAGCGGTTTCTGCATAAATTGCGATGGAGGTGGACCAGCTGTCAGCTTCCCGGTGTTCCTTATCTGTAAGTTTTTCCAGAAGAGGATAGAGCAGGTCTATATTTTCAAATGACTGACCTGAGCTTCGGTCCTGACTGGAATACGCGATTCCATCTTCCGTAAAATGAAAAGGATAGGAGCTGTCAGTAAAGCTGTATAAGTAAATACGTGTGCTTTCTATGGAATCTTTTGCAGGTACCCTGCTGTCAAAACCGGTCAGGTCGAAGGCGACGACCAGGAACAGGAAGCAGGAAACGGCAAGTGTAATTCCCATCTGCAGCTTGTGGGCAAAAAAGCTGCGGAAATTCATATGCAGGATGATGTCTGTGATGCCGAAAGCCAGGCAGCCACAGAGGAGAAGCCCGAAGATCTGCCAGCCGATGGCATCCTTGTCAAGGATCCACAGGAAGATCATGGCGCCGTACAGGGCGGCTGTGATCGTGAAGGATATTCTGAGAATACCCTGTGCACACTTGCGATCCACACCATGCTCTGCCAACTCACTGGGACGCTTTAAGTAGAGACGGCGTGCCATCCACAGATTGAAAAACATGACCAGAAGTGTACCGATCCAGAGGACATAAGGATGGTCCAAACTGCTCTGGGAGATGCCGAATAAGTAAGCGCTTGCCGATGAATTGCTGAAATCATTTAACAGGAAATAAGAACCTGCCAGAGGGGATGCCCAAAGGACCCGATCCCAGCCAATGACGGGAGCGATAAAGGTGTCCAGAAAGGCATCACTGAGCAGATAAAAAGTACCGTAAAGTGCTGCAACACCTGTACCCAAAAGAATAGAGGTATAAAAGGCATTGAAGGCATTGCCGCTGATCATGACACATACCAGGAAAAGATGGTACATGCAAAGAAAGCAGAAAATGACCACGCTTAAGAGCTTCAAGGCTACAACGGCTACGGAACCGAAAAGAGAAACGGCACCTACTGAGACCATATTGGCAAATACCAGGATCAGGGTCAGTATCATAGCTGCCAGCATAGGAAGCAGCCAGATGATCAGGCCATTTAAGTAAACTACAAAGAACATGCGGCTTCTTTTCACCGGGGCAGAGTGATAAAGATCTACCATTTTCCTGGAATAAAGAAAACGAAAGCCCCAGATACCTGCCACCAATGCACCGATGGTCAGGACGATTCCCAGTAATACCACGGCTTCAGAGGTGAAAAAATTGATATAATAATGCTGAAGACGCTCCTGAGGAGTAGTTCCGGAAGCATTGTAGATCCGGCTCATGTAACCACGGTTGCTCATCAGGAATGCCACAGGCAGAGCCAGAAAGCTTCCAAGGCAGGACAGCGCCAGCATCCACAGCTTGTGCCGGAAATCTTCCAGCGCAATTTTATAATAAGAGATGTTAGAGTATGAGATTTTTGAAGTCATAACCTTGTACCTCCGTTTCGCTGATAAAGATTTCTTCCAGGGAAAGGGGAAGAATCTCATAGAATACCGGGCTTAAGCCCGAAATTGCATGATCAATGTCTTCTCTCTGACCACGGATAGTCAGTGTCACCAGGGAACCTCTTGTATCCCGGTTCAGTACCTCCATGCCTGACAGGGCATCCATGTAATCGGTATCCGGCGTAAATACGCACTGCAGCTTGTGAATGCCAAGCTTCATTTCGTCCAGATCTCTTGAGAACAGGATACCTCCCCTGTGGAGCAGGCCGATGTGGTCACAGATGTCTTCCAGTTCCCTTAAGTTGTGGGAGGCGATAACCGGTGTCAAGCCTCTTGTTTCAATCTCCTGAATAAAGAGCGATTTTACGGTCTGGCGCATCACAGGATCCAGGCCGTCAAAAGTCTCATCACAGAGAAGATATTTTGTGTTAGAGCAGATACCAAACAGGACGGACAGCTGCTTCTTCATTCCCTTGGAAAAGGTATTGATCTTACGCTTGGGGTCCAGATTTAAGATGCTCATTAATTTGTAAAAACGTTCCGTATCGAACCCGGGATACCAGGTCAGATAAAATTTCAGCATGTCAAGCGGTGTTCCGTTTGAAAAGAAGTACTGGTCATCAGAGATGTAGAAAATCTGGGACTTTACCTCAGGATTTTCATACACCTCTTTGCCATCTATCAAAATACTGCCCTCGTCCGGCTTCAACACTCCGCACATTGCGCGCATCAGCGTACTCTTGCCGGCTCCATTGGTGCCAATAAGACCAAATACATGGCCTTCCCCGATATTGGCGGTTATCTGATCCAATGCTTTGATATTGTCAAAGTACTTGGATACATTCTGAATGGTAATCATGTGTTCTCCCCCTCCTTTTCCGGATAGATGCGGTCAAACAGTGCCAACAGTTCCCCCCTGGGCACTCGTGTTTCACGCGCTTTGGTCAGTACTTCCGTAAACTCCTTCAGTACGGTCTGTACCCTGCCCTTTTTCCATTCGGCTTCACAGGTCACGTAATTGCCTCTGCCTACGATGGTATAGAGGTAGCCGTCCTGCTCCAGCTGGGCATAGGCTCGTTGAATGGTATTAGGATTCACAGACAGCTCCATGGCTAAGGACCTTACGGAAGGCATTCTGGTATTAGATTCCAGAGCCCCGCAGACGATCAGCTTTTCAAGCTTCTCCACAACCTGCTCGTAGATAGGGCGCTTATCCCGATAATCCAGCGCAATCATGGCAGACACTCCTTTCTATGTTATCAAGTGTATTAAGCTTGTTAATACACTTAAAGTATATAATATTGGGGAAAGAATGTCAAGACAAAAAAGGGCCCACGACTCTGACAGACAAAAAAGAGCCCACGACTCTGACAGACAAAAAAAGAGCCCACGACTCTGAATGGGTGTAACCTTAACACGCTGTAACCTGAATACGTGTAAGGTGGATTCGAGTCGAGGGCCGGATGTGATTTAAATTAAGATTCACTTTCCTGCATACGATAACCGATTCCGATTTCGGTAAAGACATATTTGGGCTGTGCCGGATTTTTTTCAATCTTGCGGCGGATATTTGCCATATTGACGCGAAGAATCTGATTGTTATTGTCTACATAAGGCCCCCAGATAGCATTCATGATATAACCATAGGTCAGCACGCGTCCGGAATTTTCTGCCAGCAGTGTCAAAAGCTGATATTCAATCTGAGTCAGATGAACTTCATTGCCTTCCAGAGTGATCAGCCTTTTCTCAAAATCGATGACAAGATCACCGGCTTTGTAAATACGGGCGTGTGTATTGGGACGGCTGTGGCGCAGGGCAGTACGGATTCTGGCCATGAGCTCAGAGGTACCGAAGGGCTTGGTGATATAGTCATCAGCCCCGGCATCTAATGCAGTGACTTTCTCCTGTTCCTTTGTACGGGCGGAAATGACGATAACGGGATTGGAAGTCCAGGTACGCAGTTTTGCCAGTACATCCAGACCATCAATGTCCGGGAGTCCCAAATCTAAAAGATAGACATCCGGGCAGAGGGAGGTAGCCAGGCTTAAGCCTTCTTTGCCGGTCTGGGCACAGGTTACGCGATAGTTGCTGCTTTCCAGAGAAGCGGAAATGAAGTTACAGATGCTTTTATCATCTTCGATTAATAAAATATTGGTTTTGGGTGTCATAAGTTACCTCTTTCTCTTTATGATTTATGGACTCTGGGCAGCGTGAAAATGAACTCAGCACCATTGTCATGATTTCGTCCGATCAGTGTGCCGTGATGGGCGGTGACGATTGTCTTGCAAATAGAAAGGCCGATTCCCATTCCCTTACGGGCATCTGCCGTCTGGGATGGCGTATAGGAAGTGCCGTCAAAGAGATCTGCAAGATGCTCTTTGGGAATTCCAATACCATAGTCTTTGATGGTGAAAGAGACTGCATCGTGATTTGCTGTGACAATCAAATCTATGGGCCTGGTAGTGCCGGAGTGCACAATGGCATTTTCCAGAAGATTAATGATAACCTGTTCTATCAGGATCGCGTCCATGGGAATCAGCAAAAATTCTTCCGGAATGGCAGTCTGGATCTCTGTATCAGGATATCGTTTCTTAAGTTTAATAAGCGCCTCGGCAAGGACTTCTTCCACCGGTTCTTCTGAGGTGTTGACGCTGAGATTATCTCCTTTGATACGCGTGACGGTCAGAAGATTTTCCACCATATTGAGCAGCCAGTTGGAGTCATCGTAAATGTTTGTGATGATCTTAAACTTTTCGCTTTCCGAAAGAAAAGCACCGTTTTCTAAATATAAAGAGCTGTTGCCTATGATACCGGTCAGAGGAGTGCGCAGATCATGGGAGATGGCTCTGAGCAAATTGGCACGCATCTTTTCCTTTTCGGCTTCTGCCAACAGTTTTTCACGTTCTGCGATCATCATGGCCTGGTGACTCAAATGAGAGGTCATGGTGCTGGTAAGGAGAGAAATAGCTAACATTCCTAAGAAGGTAATGGGATAACCGGTCAGTGTAAAGTTGATTTGAAAATAAGGGTAGGTGAAGAAGTAGTTCACGCAAATAACCGCAAATACAGAACAGGCCACACCATACCAATAGCCTGCGCTGTACCGTGCGACCAGAACCAGGGCAAGAATATATACCAGGGCAATATTGGCAGAGTTTTCCGGAACAACATGATAGTACATGAAAGACAATCCGGTGGCAAGCCCCATGGAAGTCACAGAAACCAGCAGGCTGAAGAGATGCTGTTTATAGCGGGGGAGTTTCCAAAATCGTTGGGTCATACAAGTCTCCTTGATAATATGCGGTAAGTTCCGCTTTGAATAAGGATATTATACATTTTCTTTACGGAAGAATCAATGTGGGAGCGTTAAGAGGACGTTAAGAAAAAAGGTAAATCTTAAGAAAAGCATAAGAGTTTATGAAAGAGCCGTTTTCAGGTTGCAGATGCGGTCGCATTTGGGTTATACTTAAGAGGATGAACCGGAGAATGGCCGGACCTGTTAAAAAGAATGGAGTAAAAGTGTGAAAGAAGAAAGCAGTAGAAGAGAATTGTGGCTGGATATCCTGCGTGTGGTATCTGCATGCGCCGTTGTACTGATGCATACCGTGACAGGGAGCGTTAATATTATGAACACCGGACAGTATTCGCAGGGACATATATTTTTAATTCTTATGGATCTGGTGACCTGGTGCGTTCCGGTATTTTTAATGATTTCGGGCTATTTGTTCCTGGATCCGCATAAAGAGATTTCCTTTGCTAAAATGCTGAAGAAATATTGTCTGCGTATTGTGCTGGCGCTTTTGGTATTCGGAATTCCTTTCTCTTGCCTGGAACTGATTCTGGCAGAGAGGCGCTTTCGAATCGGAATGCTGTGGGATGGGCTGGTGATGGTATGCACCATGCAAAGCTGGTCTCATCTGTGGTATCTTTATTTGATTTTGTTCCTGTATTTTATAACGCCGGCTGTAAAGTGGCTGCTAAAAAGAATGCCTGACTGGGCGGTAGTGTGTGTAGCTGTGGTCCTGGTGGTGGGAAGCAGTGTTTTGCCTTTTATCAATAAGATATCAGGTGCACAAGTGCCTGCATTATCTGAACAGTTGATTTATGGATTTTATTATCTATGCGGGTATTTTTTTCATAAATATAAAAGAAAAGAGAGTGAAACAGGTCCGCTATGGGGAAGTGTTTTACTTATTGCTCTTACGATTGGTGGAATGGTGTATTACAGGCTTAACCGGGAAAACACTGTTCAGATGGCATATAATTTCCCGCCTACAGTAATTTTGTCCGTCTGTCTGATGAAACTGGGACAGAATTTGGAGGACAGATTTTCGGGAAAAGAAAGGCTTCGTAAGGCAATCACGGAGTTGTCGGATTTGAGTTTTGGTGTCTATCTGGTACATCCTGTATTCTTGAATCTGAGTTACAAGTTCCTGCATATTACACCGATAGATTATCCCCTTGTGTGGTCATTGCCTCTGTTCTGGGGACTTGTGATGTGTTTCTCAGTGATATCCATCTGGATAATGCGAAAAGTAACACCGTTAAGAAAGTATGTATTGTAATACCTTCTTAACGGTGTTTCAATGCGCGCGATAAGCGGAATATGCAGACTTGGCTTATTTTTTAGACCAGCGCCCTGAGGCTCCGCAGGGAAGGATCAGACCGCTCTGGGTGACAGGAAGTCCGATTTCCTGAGCATCCACATGACCGCCGAAGCGTTTGGTAATTGCAGTGTTCATCATATAAGAGAGAACAGCAGGCTGCAGTCCTGTGGTGTAAGAATTGATCAGGAAAAACAGCGGGTCATCAGAGAGGATCTGAGTGGTCAGCTCTACGAAGGGCCAGATGCTTTCTTCGATTTTCCAGATTTCACCTTTGGGTCCTCTGCCATAAGAAGGCGGATCCATGATAATACCATCGTATTTATTTCCACGACGAATTTCACGTTCTACAAATTTTACACAATCATCTACCAGCCAGCGGATCGGCGCATCACCCAGTCCGGAAGAAACTGCATTTTCTTTGGCCCAGCCAACCATACCTTTAGATGCATCCACATGAGTCACGGCTGCTCCGGCAGCAGCAGCGGACAAGGTAGCACCTCCGGTGTAAGCAAACAGATTTAATACCTTTACAGGTCTGCCTGCATTACGGATCAGGCCGGAAAACCAGTCCCAGTTGGTAGCCTGCTCAGGGAACAGCCCCGTATGCTTGAAGCTGAAAGGCTTTAAATGAAAAGTAAGTTCTCTGTATCCAATAGTCCATTCATCGGGCAGACTGAAGAATTCCCATTCTCCGCCGCCTTTGGCACTCCTGTGATAATGGCCATTCTTCTGCTTCCATCCTTTGTGATTGTGCGGCGTGTTCCAGATGACCTGAGGGTCCGGACGCACCAAAATATAATCTCCCCAGCGCTCCAGTTTTTCGCCGGAGGAGGTGTCAAGTACTTCATAATCTTTCCAATTATCTGCAATCCACATGTGTAGAATCCTTTCCGAAATCTGAGCAGTTTAGAGGTATGGGGGAAAGGGCCGCCTGAGGGGGATAGGGAGGCTTCCATTCAGACACGCTTTCACTCCGTCAAAAACGCAGCGGTACTAGGGCTGCAAAATACGCAGCCCAAGGACTGGTGTTTTTGGAGGGTCTTCATGGAAACCTCCCCATCCCCTCAGGCTACTCTTGACGCATATCTGTAAACTGCCCGGATTTGTTATCCTTTACTTTATTAATTATCGCTATATATTACTGTATAAAGAAAGTATACAATAGAAAGGGGGAGTTTGCAACTAAAATGATTTTGCGCCTGCTCTTTCCCTCTCTTCCTCCCGGTGTGCGTTTACTTCATCTTTCACTCACATCTTTTGTTTCATACTTCATCACTTTATCACAACTCAGTGTTGACTTGTGGGAGAAATGCCTTTATAATAGGAAAAGATTATTTACAAATGGAGGATGAAAAGTATGAGCGGCAGCATAGGTTCTATTTTAGGGGCATTCGTGGTGTATCTTATATTGATGATCGTGATCGGTGCCTTTTATGCGAAGAAGAATACCAGTTCAGAAGATTATTTCCTGGGTGGTAGAAAATTAGGGGGATTTGTGGCAGCATTGTCTGCACAGGCTTCTGACATGAGCGGATGGCTTCTGATGGGTCTTCCCGGAGCAATTTATCTGGTAGGTGTAGGCGGCGATGGCTGGGTTGCAGTGGGACTCTTCATCGGTACGGCACTGAACTGGCTGGTGGTTTCTTCAAGGCTGAGGAAATATACCATTAAGGCAAACAATTCGGTAACATTACCGGCATATTTTGAGAACAGATTTCGTGATAATAAGAGAATTCTGATGTTTGTTTCTTCTGTTACCATCGTTATCTTTTTCCTGGTGTATTGTGCTTCTGCACTGGCAGCCGGCGGACAGCTCTTTGAGTCTATTTTCGGTATCGATTATAAGATTGCTTTGTCAATTGGTGCGGTTGTTATTCTGGTTTATACGTTTTTAGGCGGTTTCTTTGCAGTGTGCGTAACAGACTTTGTACAGGGTGCTTTGATGCTGGTGGCACTTCTTGCGGTGCCCATTGTGGCTCTGTTTATTATGAAACAAGATGGTGTGACAATTGCATCCGGTCTGGCAGCCAATACGTTGCCTTCAACAGCATCTGATTTTACCAATATCATTCGTTATAAAGATGGAAATAACACCTGGGTGAATATTGTGTCCGGTCTTGGCTGGGGATTGGGATATTTCGGAATGCCTCATATTCTGGTGCGTTTCATGGCTGTACGCAATGAGAAAGAAATGAAAAAGTCCAAAGCAGTTGCAATTACATGGGTAGCATTGTCCTTATTCTTTGCCTGCTTTATCGGTGTATTGGGAAGAGCTTATCTGGCTCCGGATCAGCTGGTTGAGAGCGGCAGTGAGAGAGTGTTTATCGAAATGATCAAGAAGCTGTTCATTGAAGATATTCATCTGCCTTTCGTTGCAGGTCTGTTCCTGTGCGGTATCCTGGCTGCTATTATGTCCACAGCAGATTCACAGCTTTTGGTCAGTGCATCCAGCGTAGCAGAAGATATTTATAAGGGTATGGTTGATAAAAAAGCAGATACTAAGAAGGTACTTACCGTCAGCAGAATTACAGTTGTAGCTGTTGCAGTGCTGGCATATATCATTGCACTGAATCCTAATAATACTATTATGGGTCTGGTATCCAATGCATGGGCAGGCCTTGGCGCATCTTTCGGTCCGCTGGTATTGTTATCCCTGTTCTGGAGGAGAACGAACTTCCAGGGTGCAGTAGCCGGTATCGTAACGGGTGCTTTGACTGTTATCCTTTGGGATTACATACCTCTTGTAAGTGGTGCAACACTGGGCGATGTAACAGGACTGTATTCTCTGGTAGTTGGTTTTGCCTTGAGCCTCCTGGCAATCGTCATTGTCAGCCTGTGTACACCGGCACCTTCTGAGGAAATTTTAAAAGAATTTGATGAAGTGAAAGATGTAGAATAAAATGGAACATAAGAGTCGGTTGATGAAGAAAGCAGCTCCGCTATGTGTGGCTGCAGCAGCAA
The DNA here is from genome assembly GCA_045124375.1 of Acetatifactor sp. Lineage (GTDB taxonomy): Bacteria > Bacillota > Clostridia > Lachnospirales > Lachnospiraceae > Acetatifactor. The sequence goes on along the minus strand of JBGVLR010000217.1, from coordinate 31,781 downwards.
TCCTGTGGGGTGTGCTGGTGGTATTTGTCAAACAGCTCAGTAATGCAGGATTCTCTGCAATGGAAATCGTGGCGCTGCGTGTCTATGGCAGCGCCACTTTCCTCATACTGGGATTGTTTATCGTGAAAAGGAATTGGCTTCGTATTAAAATAAAGGATAGTTGGTGTTTCCTGGGAACGGGAGTGCTCAGTATTGTCTTTTTCAGTTACTGCTATTTTCGAAATGTGCAGGTGTCCAGCGTAGCACTTTCTTCTATATTAATGTATACTTCTCCTGTATGGGTCACGCTGCTGTCGACAGTGTGCTTTGGAGAAAAATTAAATCGTGTAAAAGTAAATGCGTTGCTTCTTGCTTTGGCAGGCTGTTGTCTGGTCAGCGGTATCACAGAGGGAATTGGTGCAGTAAGTCTACATGGAATCCTGCTTGGCCTGGGCTCAGGCATCGGCTACGGTCTCTACAGTATCTTTGGCAGGTTTGCCCTGAATAAAGGATATGCACCCATGACAGTTACGGCTTATACCTTTACTTTTGCATGCATAGGAGTGCTTCCTTTTGCAAGCCTTACTGCGATAGTTGCTACTTTGAATGAGCGGCCGATTCTATGGATTTGGGCGATAGGCATGGCACTTCTCACTACATGTCTGTCCTTCACCCTTTATACCATTGGGCTTGCCCATATGGATACTTCACGCGCAGCTGTCCTGGCCACACTGGAACCTATTGTGACTACTCTGGTAGGTACCTTTTTCTATAAGGAGCCATTGACATTGGCTATGACCATTGGTATTGTCCTGATACTTGTTTCTTCTATATTAATAAGTCGGCGGGAGACAAAAGCAGAATGAAAGTGGAATGTATTAAAAAAAATACAAAAAAACTCTTGCAAAATTTTTATATATAGTGTATAGTATCAATTGCTGTGGCATGATAGCGATGAAGCGTGAGGTTGCTGCTGCTGAGTAATCAATAGCAGGTTTTCCGTGGAGTGAATGTCAAGTTAGAAAACTGACGGCAAGTCACTGTACCAATTGAAATCTGTCAGATGACAGAGAGACGTGAAGGACGAAAGTCCTGTGGAACGCAAGTTCCATGTGGAAATGAACCGAAAAGAAGAAAGCGTTGCGTTAAGGTTCAGGACACACACGGGAGAGTGTACAGTCACCACTTGTCCGTACTTAAATGAAAACGAAAAGTTTTCATTCGAATGAAAAGTGCGAAAAGGAGGCGACTTTTTTTATGGCAAGTCAAGTAATGAGAATTACACTTAAGGCTTATGATCATCAGTTGGTTGATGCATCTGCCAAGAAGATTATCGAAACAGTTAAGAAGAATGGTGCTCAGGTGAGCGGACCGGTACCTCTTCCTACCAAGAAGGAAGTAGTTACTATTCTGAGAGCAGTACACAAGTACAAAGACTCCAGAGAGCAGTTCGAGCAGAGAACCCACAAGAGACTGATCGATATCATTACCCCGACCCAGAAGACTGTAGATGCTCTGCAGAGACTGGAAATGCCTGCGGGTGTTTACATCGACATCAAGATGAAGACCAAATAATTGGTTTCATTCAGGTGAAGCCCGGTGCAAGTCCGGACAACAATAAAACAAAACCTCTACAAAGACGTATGAACAGTGAAGTTTCATTGTTCCGCTATGTAGAAACAAACAGGAGGTAAAAATGAAGAAAGCAATTTTAGCAACAAAAGTTGGTATGACCCAGATCTTCAATGAAGACGGCGTACTGGTTCCCGTAACTGTACTTCAGGCAGGTCCCTGTGTAGTAACTCAGGTGAAGACTGTTGACAACGATGGCTACAGCGCAGTACAGGTTGGCTTCGTTGATAAGAAGGATAGAATCGTTAATAAGGATGCTCAGGGCAAGAAAGAAGTTATCAATCGTCATGGCGTAACCAAGGCTATGCAGGGTCACTTCAAGAAAGCCGGAGTAAGCTCCAAGAGATATGTAAGAGAGTTCAAGTTTGAGAACGCTGAAGAATATACACTGGGCGCTGAGATTAAAGCTGACATCTTCGCAGCAGGCGATAAGATTGATGCTTCTGCAATCTCCAAAGGAAAAGGCTTCCAGGGCGCTATCAAGAGACATGGACAGCACAGAGGACCTATGGCTCACGGTTCCAAGTTCCATCGTCATCAGGGTTCTAATGGTGCATGTTCCTCACCTAGCCGCGTATTCAAGGGAAAAGGAATGCCTGGACACATGGGTTGCGTAAAAGTAACTGTTCAGAACCTTGAAGTTGTAAGAGTAGATGCTGAGAAGAATCTGCTGCTGGTTAAGGGCGCTGTACCCGGACCTAAGAAAGCTTTAGTAACCATCAAAGAAACCGTTAAGGTTGAAGCATAGTTTAAGACGGAAGGAGGACCAATCAGATGGCAAACGTATCTGTTTATAATATGGAAGGCAAAGAAGTTGGTACAATCGAATTAAACGATGCAGTATTCGGTGTAGAGATTAACGAGCACCTGGTACACATGGCAGTTGTACAGCAGCTTGCAAATAATCGTCAGGGAACTCAGAAAGCAAAGACACGTTCTGAAGTATCCGGTGGCGGAAGAAAACCTTGGAGACAGAAGGGAACCGGTCATGCAAGACAGGGTTCAACCAGAGCTCCTCAGTGGACCGGCGGCGGTATTGTATTCGCTCCCGTTCCTCGCGATTACTCTTTCAAGATGAATAAGAAAGAGAAGAGAGCAGCACTTAAGTCTGCTTTGACCAGCAAGGTTCAGGACAGCAAACTGATCGTAGTTGACGAGCTGAAGTTCGACGAGATCAAGACCAAGAACTTTGCAAACGTAATGAACAACCTGAATGTAAACAAGGGTCTGGTAGTTCTGGCTGAGAACGATGCTAACGTTGTTAAGTCTGCTAAGAACATCCCGACTGTAGATACCACTCTGGTAAATACCATCAACGTATATGACGTGATGAAGGCTAACACAGTTGTTCTGACCAAGGACGCTGTTGCAAAGATTGAGGAGGTGTACGCATAATGGCAGACGTTAAATACTATGACGTAATCCTCAAACCGGTTATTACTGAAAAGAGTATGGCTGGCATGGGCGAAAAGAAATACACATTTTTAGTTCATACTGATGCTAATAAGTCTCAGATCAAAGAAGCTGTTGAAAAGATGTTCGAGGGAACCAAAGTGAAAAAGGTTAACACCATCAACATGGACGGCAAGAACAAGAGACGTGGTATGGTAGTTGGTAAGACTGCTAAGACCAAGAAAGCTATCGTTCAGCTGACAGAGGACAGCAAGGACATCGAGTTCTTTGCAGGACTGTAAAAGACGAAAAGATTTTCTAAGGTTCGACAGAACCTCACCAAGAAAATCTAAGTTTCGTCTCGAAGAATCGCAAGCGATTCTTCGCGCTAGATTAATGTATGCGGCGCTCACGCCGCGCAAAGAATCATGAAGAAAAGGAGATAAGACAATGGGAATTAAGACATATAACCCATATACACCTTCCAGAAGAAACATGACCGGTTCTGATTTCTCCGAGATTACCAAGAGCACTCCCGAGAAGAGCCTTTGCGTGTCTCTGGAAAAGAATGCTGGTCGTAACAATCAGGGTAAAATCACTGTTAGACATCGTGGCGGCGGTTCCAGAAGAAAATACAGAATCATCGACTTCAAGAGAAATAAGGATGGCATTCCTGCAACTGTAATCGGTATCGAGTACGATCCTAACAGAACTGCCAACATCGCACTGATCTGCTACGCAGACGGCGAGAAAGCTTACATCATCGCTCCCGAAGGACTGACCGATGGTATGAAAGTTATGAACGGTCCTGAAGCTGAAGTAAGAGTTGGTAACTGCTTACCTTTATCTGAAATCCCTGTTGGTACTCAGGTACACAACATTGAATTATATCCTGGTAAGGGCGGACAGCTGGTTCGTTCCGCAGGAAACAGCGCACAGCTGATGGCTAAAGAAGGAAAGTACGCAACACTTCGTCTTCCTTCCGGCGAAATGAGAATGGTTCCGCTCGTATGCCGTGCAACTGTTGGTGTTGTAGGTAACGTTGATCACAGCCTTATTAATATCGGTAAAGCAGGACGTAAGCGTCACATGGGTATCCGCCCGACTGTACGTGGTTCTGTTATGAACCCGAATGACCATCCTCATGGTGGTGGTGAAGGTAAGACCGGTATCGGACGTCCCGGTCCCAGCACACCTTGGGGCAAACCTGCTCTTGGCTTAAAGACACGTAAGCAGAAGAAAGCTTCTAATAAGCTGATCGTAAGAAGACGCGACGGTAGAGCAATCAAATAATTGAGGAGGAAAGACAATGGCTAGATCACTTAAAAAAGGACCTTTCGCAGATGAAAGTTTGCTGAAAAAAGTTGATGCTTTAAATGCGGCTGGACAGAAACAGGTTATCAAGACCTGGTCCCGTCGTTCCACAATATTCCCTTCCTTCGTTGGACACACAATTGCAGTTCATGACGGAAGAAAGCATGTTCCTGTATATGTAACTGAGGATATGGTTGGCCACAAGCTCGGTGAGTTCGTTGCTACCAGAACCTACAGAGGACATGGTAAGGACGAAAAGAAGTCTAAAGTAAGATAAGGAGGTTTAAATCATGGCAAAAGGACATAGATCCCAAATTAAGAGAGAAAGAAATGCGCAGAAAGATACAAGACCTTCAGCAAAGTTATCTTACGCTAGAGTGTCCGTTCAGAAAGCATGTTTCGTTTTAGATGCCATCAGAGGCAAAGATGTGCAGACAGCACTGGCTATCCTGGAGTACAATCCCAGATATGCTTCCAGCGTTGTAAAGAAGCTGTTACAGTCAGCTATTGCAAATGCTGAGAACAACAACGGTATGAACACTGAGAACCTTTACATTGCTGAGTGCTATGCAAACAAGGCACCTTCAATGAAGAGAGTAAGACCCAGAGCGCAGGGCAGAGCTTACAGAATTGAGAAGCAGACGAGCCACATCACCGTTGTTCTGGATGAAAAGAAATAAGGAGGAAAGAAAATGGGACAGAAAGTTAATCCTCATGGCCTTAGAGTTGGCGTTATTAAAGATTGGGATTCCAAATGGTACGCTGATGCTGAGTTCTCCGATTACCTGGTAGAAGACTACAACATCAGAAAGTTCCTGAAGAAGAAATTATATAGTGCCGGTGTTGCTAAGATCGAGATCGAAAGAGCATCCGACAGAGTAAAAGTTATCATCTATACCGCAAAGCCCGGTGTTGTAATCGGTAAGGGCGGTGCTGAAATCGAAGTAACCAAGAAGGAACTGTCCAAGCTGACAGACAAGAAGGTTCTGGTTGATATCAAAGAGATCAAGAGACCTGACAGAGATGCTCAGCTGGTAGCAGAGAACATCGCTCTGCAGCTGGAAAACCGTGTTTCCTTCAGACGTGCTATGAAGTCTTGCATGGGCAGAACCATGAAGGCTGGTGCACTTGGTATCAAGACCTGCTGTTCCGGACGTCTTGGCGGTGCTGATATCGCAAGAAGCGAGTTCTACAGCGAAGGTACTATTCCTCTTCAGACCTTAAGAGCAGATATCGATTATGGTTTTGCAGAGGCAGATACCACTTATGGTAAAGTTGGCGTAAAAGTTTGGATTTATAAGGGCGAAGTACTTCCTACAAAAGGAGCTAAACCAGAAGGGAGCGATAAATAATGTTAATGCCTAAAAGAGTAAAACGTCGTAAACAGTTCCGTGGTACGATGGCTGGTAAAGCTTTAAGAGGTAATACACTTTCTTATGGCGAATACGGTTTGGTAGCAACCGAACCTTGCTGGATTAAGTCTAATCAGATCGAGGCAGCCCGTGTGGCTCTGACCCGTTATACAAAGCGTACAGGTAAAGTTTGGATCAAGATTTTCCCTGACAAGCCTGTAACTGCTAAGCCTGCTGAAACTCGTATGGGTTCCGGTAAAGGTACTCTGGAGTACTGGGTAGCAGTTGTTAAGCCCGGACGTGTTATGTTTGAGATCGGCGGCGTTCCCGAAGCAGATGCTCGTGAAGCGTTACGTCTTGCTATGCATAAGCTTCCTTGTAAATGTAAAATCGTTTCTAAAGCAGATTTGGAAGGCGGTGAATCATAATGAAGACAAACAAGTTTGTAGAAGAATTAAAGACCAAATCCGAAGCAGAACTGGCTCAGGAATTAGTTGCTGCCAAGAAAGAACTTTTCAATTTGAGATTCCAGAACGCTACCAACCAGCTGGATAATACTGCAAGAATCAAAGAAGTAAGAAGAAATATTGCACGTATTCAGACTGTAATCACCGAGAAGGCAAGAGCCTAATTGTCGTAGCGAACTCAGAAAGGAGATCAAACCGTGGAAAGAAATTTAAGAAAAACACGTACTGGTAAGGTTATCAGTAACAAGATGGATAAAACTATCGTTGTTGCAATCGAAGAGCATGTTAAGCATCCTTTGTACGGCAAGGTTGTAAAGAATACTTACAAACTGAAAGCACATGATGAGAACAATGAGTGCAACATCGGCGATACCGTAAAGGTTATGGAAACAAGACCTCTGTCCAAAGACAAGAGATGGAGACTTGTAGAAATCGTAGAAAGAGTTAAATAATCTGCCCAGGCTTATGTATCAATATGCCATATGATTTGGAAGGAGATAAACAATGATTCAGCAGGAAACAAGACTGAAAGTTGCTGATAATACCGGTGCAAAAGAACTGCTTTGTATCCGTGTTATGGGCGGCTCTACAAGAAGATATGCACAGATCGGCGATGTGATTGTTGCTTCCGTTAAAGATGCAACACCAGGCGGCGTTGTAAAAAAAGGTGACGTTGTAAAGGCAGTAGTTGTTCGTTCCGTAAAGGGCGCTCGTCGTAAAGACGGTTCTTACATCAAGTTCGATGAGAACGCTGCCGTTATTATCAAAGATGACAAGACTCCGAGAGGAACCCGTATCTTTGGACCGGTTGCAAGAGAGCTTCGTGAGAAACAGTTTATGAAGATTGTTTCTTTGGCTCCTGAAGTATTATAAGGAGGTGCCACATGTCAACATTGAAAATCAAGAAAGGTGATACCGTTAAAGTTATCGCCGGTAAAGACAACAATAAAGAAGGTAAAGTTCTTTCTGTAGATGCTAAGAATGGCAAGGTTATCGTTGAAGGTGTGAACATGATCACCAAGCACAGCAAACCTTCACAGGCTAATCCCGAAGGCGGCATCGTACAGAAGGAAGCTCCTATCGACCTGTCCAACGTTATGTACGTTCACAAGGGCAAGGTTACCAGAGTTGGCTTCAAGGTTGAAGGCGACAAGAAAGTTCGTATCGCTAAGTCAACTGGTGAAGTGATCGACTAATCGGTGAAAGGAGGAAAGATAAATGAGCAGACTGAAAGATTTGTATAATGCAGAGATCGTAGATGCAATGACCAAAAAGTTTGGTTACAAGAACGTAATGGAAGTTCCCAAGCTTGACAAGATCGTTATCAATATGGGCGTTGGCGAAGCTAAGGACAACGCAAAAGTTCTGGAAAGTGCTGTAAAAGATATGGAGACCATCACCGGTCAGAAAGCAGTTCTTACCAAGGCTAAGAAGTCTGTTGCTAACTTCAAGATTCGTGAAGGCGTAGCAATCGGCTGCAAGACCACACTGCGTGGCGAGAAGATGTATGAGTTCCTGGATCGTCTTGTGAACCTTGCATTACCTCGTGTACGTGACTTCAGAGGTGTTAACCCTAACGGATTTGACGGAAGAGGTAACTATGCACTTGGTATCAAGGAGCAGATCATCTTCCCTGAAATCGAGTACGATAAGATTGATAAGACCAGAGGTATGGATATCATTTTCGTAACAACCGCTAAGACCGATGAAGAGGCACGTGAATTACTGAAGTTATTCAACATGCCGTTCGCGAAATAATAGGAGGTAAATTCTGATGGCAAAGACATCTATGAAGTTAAAACAGCAGCGTAAACCTAAGTTCTCTACTCAGGCTTATACCCGTTGCAAGATTTGTGGTCGTCCTCATGCTTACTTGAGAAAATACGGAATCTGCAGAGTTTGCTTCCGTGAGTTAGCATACAAGGGGCAGATCCCTGGCGTTAAGAAAGCAAGTTGGTAAGAAGGAGGAAATGTAAAATGACTATGAGCGATCCTATTGCAGATATGCTTACAAGAATCCGTAACGCTAACACTGCAAAACACGATACAGTTGATGTTCCTGCTTCTAAGATGAAATTAGCAATTGCTGACATCCTTTTAGAAGAAGGTTATATTAAGAAATATGATATCATTGAAGATGGTAACTTCAAGACCATTCACATCACTCTGAAATACGGCGCTGACAAGAATGAGAAGATCATCTCCGGTATCAAGAGAATTTCCAAACCCGGCTTACGTGTATACGCTGGTAAGGAAGATATGCCTAAGGTTCTGGGTGGACTCGGTATTGCAATCGTTTCTACCAACCAGGGTGTGATCACCGACAAGAAGGCCAGAGAGCTGGGCGTTGGCGGCGAAGTTTTAGCTTTCGTTTGGTAAGCTGAAAGAGAAGTATGACTTGTTGCAAGGCTGAATAGTCCTTGCACCAGTCAAAACCATTGGTAACAATTAATTTTCCCATATAAAAAATATAGGAGGTACGGGCATGTCACGTATAGGTAGAATGCCAATCGCAATTCCTGCAGGTGTAACTGTAGAAGTTGCAGAAAATAACAAAGTGACCGTTAAAGGTCCTAAAGGAACACTGGAAAGAGTGCTCCCTTCCGAAATGGAAATCAAAGTAGAAGGCGCTACTGTAGTAGTAAGCAGACCTAACGACTTAAAGAAGATGAAATCTCTGCATGGTCTGACCAGAACACTGATCAACAACATGGTTGTTGGTGTTACCCAGGGTTATGAGAAGAAGCTGGAAGTAAACGGTGTTGGTTACAGAGCAGCAAAAGCCGGCAAGAAGCTGACCTTATCCCTTGGTTATTCTCATCCGGTAGAGATGGAAGATCCTGAAGGCATCGATACTGTTGTTGAAGGACAGAACATCATCATTGTTAAGGGTATTGATAAAGAAAAAGTTGGCCAATTCGCAGCTGAAATCAGAGACAAGAGAAGACCTGAGCCTTACAAGGGTAAGGGTATCAAGTATGCTGATGAGACTATCAGACGTAAAGTTGGTAAGACTGGTAAGAAATAATAGATAAGGAGAGTGTAGAAAATGGTTAGTAAAGAATCCAGACAGAAAGTTCGTGTTAAAAAACACATGAAAATTCGTAACCGTTTCAGCGGCACTGCTGAAAGACCTCGTCTTGCAGTGTTCAGAAGCAATAATCATATGTATGCTCAAATTATCGACGATACAGTTGGGAATACATTAGTATCTGCATCAACTCTTGAGAAAGAGATCAAAGCAGAACTTGAGAAGACCAATAACGTTGATGCAGCAGCATATCTGGGAACTGTAATTGCAAAGAGAGCAATTGAAAAAGGTATCAAGGAAGTTGTTTTTGACAGAGGCGGCTTTATATACCAGGGTAAGATCGCAGCATTAGCTGACGCAGCCAGAGAAGCTGGCTTAGAATTCTAAGAGAGGAAGGAGAAAACCATGAGACATACAATCATTGATGCTAGTCAGCTGGAATTAACAGATAAGGTTGTTACCATTAAGCGCGTAACCAAGACTGTTAAAGGTGGTCGTAACATGCGTTTCACCGCTCTTGTAGTTGTAGGCGATGGCAATGGCCATGTAGGTGCCGGCCTTGGTAAAGCTGTTGAAATTCCTGAGGCTATCCGTAAAGGAAAAGAAGATGCAATGAAGCACATCGTTGAAATTGCATTGGATGAAAATAATTCTATCACACATGACTTCATCGGTAAGTTCGGTTCCGCAAGCGTTCTGTTGAAGAAAGCTCCTGAAGGTACCGGTATCATCGCTGGTGGTCCTGCTCGTGTTGTTTGTGAACTGGCTGGTATTAAGAATATCCGTACCAAATCCCTTGGTTCCAACAACAAGCAGAACGTAGTACTTGCTACAATTGCAGGTTTAAGCCAGCTGAAAGCTCCCGAAGAAGTAGCTAAGAATCGTGGCAAATCTGTAGAAGAGATTTTTGCTTAATCTAAGGCTCATACAGGAAAGGAGAATCACAATGGCAGACAAGATGCTGAAAGTTACTTTGGTAAAGTCCACTATCGGCGCTGTACCGAAGAACAAAAAGACAGTTGAATCTATGGGACTTCGTAAACTGAACAAGTCCGTTGTACTTCCTGATAATGAAGCTACAAGAGGACAGATTCGTCAGGTAAGTCACTTAGTTAAAGTTGAAGAAGTATAATTAGACAAGGAGGTGTGAGGAATGGAATTATCCAATTTAAGACCTGCAGAAGGTTCCAAACACAGTGATAATTTTAGAAGAGGCCGTGGACATGGTTCAGGCAACGGCAAAACTGCCGGTAAGGGCCACAAGGGTCAGAAAGCTCGTTCCGGAGCTCCCAGACCTGGTTTTGAAGGTGGTCAGATGCCTTTATACAGACGTATTCCTAAGAGAGGTTTCACTAACAGAAACACTAAGGAAATCGTTGCTATCAACGTAAGCGCTCTGGAGTGCTTCGAAAATGATGCAGTTGTAGATGTAAATGCATTGGTTGAAGCTGGTATCGTTAAGAACCCCAGAGATGGTGTTAAGATACTCGGAAACGGAGAACTTACCAAAAAGCTTAATGTTAAGGCAGATGCATTCAGCGCTTCTGCAAAAGAAAAGATTGAGGCTCTTGGTGGAACAGCAGAGGTGATCTAATGCTTACAACCCTTAAAAATGCCTTTAAGATTAAAGATCTGAGAAGGAAAATCTTTTATACCCTGGCAATGTTAGTTGTGATCCGTTTAGGATCACAGCTGCCTATACCGGGCATCAATTCCGGCTATTTCAAAGCATGGTTCGCACAGCAGGCAGGCGATGCATTTAGCTTCTTTAATGCCATCACTGGTGGATCTTTTGAAAATATGTCCATTTTGGCACTGAACATTAACCCATACATTACATCATCCATTATTGTACAGCTCCTGACAATTGCTATTCCTAAACTGGAAGAAATGCAGAGAGACGGAGAAGACGGAAGAAAGAAGATTGTAGCTATCACAAGATATGTGACTGTTGCACTCGCACTGATCCAGGCAACTGCAATGGCAGTAGGTTTTGGCAGAAGCGGACTTCTGGAAGAGTACAATGCGTTGAATGTTATTACTGCAGTAGCTACCATGACAGCAGGAAGTGCTTTCCTGATGTGGGTTGGTGAGAGAATCACAGAGAAGGGTATCGGAAATGGTATTTCCATCGTACTGGTTATCAACATTATTTCCAGAATCCCCGGTGATTTATCCACATTGTTCGAGCAGTTTGTATTCGGTAAAGCACCGGCTACAGCTGTACTTGCAGTAGTTATCATCTTTGCAATCATTGTATTGATGGTAGTACTTGTTATCATCCTGAATGACGGTGTCAGAAAAATTCCTGTACAGTATGCTAAGAAAGTACAGGGTAGAAAGATGGTAGGAGGTCAGACCTCCAATATACCTCTGAAGGTTAATACCTCCGGAGTTATCCCTGTCATCTTCGCTCAGTCAATCATGCAGTTCCCGATTATCATCTGCTCTTTTGCAGGTTATAGCGGAACAGGCTTCTGGGCAGAGGTTTTGAAAGGTTTGAACAGCGGTAACTGGTGCAATCCCAGCCAGCCTGTTTACTCCTTAGGATTATTAGTATATATTGCATTGGTTATCTTCTTTGCATATTTCTATACATCCATTACTTTCAATCCGCTTATGATTGCTGATAACATGAAGAAACAGGGTGGATTTATCCCGGGTATCAGACCTGGTAAACCTACCAGCGATTATCTGAATAAGGTGCTGAATTATATCGTATTCATCGGAGCAATTTTCCTTACGATTGTTGCTGTACTTCCTTATGCATTTAACGGTATATTTAATGCCAGCGTTTCCTTTGGCGGCACCAGCCTGATTATTATCGTAAGTGTAATCCTCGAGACCACGAAGCAGATAGAATCTCAGATGCTTGTACGCAACTACAAGGGATTTTTAAATGATTAATATCTAAATTTAAACTGCAATGACCGAGCAATCCGTCATTGCAGTTTTTACATTCTGATTCGAGTTTGCGAATGGCGCGTCTGAACTGTTACATTATTTCTCACATTTTCCGTATATTTTCCATAATAACAGTTGCAAACTTTTTCCATACCATGTAAAATATATATGTTAAACTATAAATATTTTTATAGAGGTTTTATAAATATAGCTTGAGAAGATTGCAATAGTCCAGCAGAGAGAGACATGCGTTGACATGAAGGCCTTTGAAAAACGTCAGTCTTTGGGCTGCGTATTTTGCAGCCCTAGTACTGCTACGTTTTTCACAGAGCGAGAGCGTGCCTGAATGGCAATGCGTGTCTCTCTCTGCGGAGTGTTGTAGTCTCCTCGGCCACCACTTTGGAGGTTTTTATGAAGATTATTATGTTAGGTGCACCCGGTGCAGGCAAAGGAACACAGGCTAAGATGATCGCTGAGAAATACCAGATCCCTCATGTATCTACAGGAGATATTTTCCGTGCGAACATCAAGAACGGTACAGAACTTGGTAAAGAAGCAAAGAAATATATGGATCAGGGACTGTTAGTACCCGATGAGCTGACCGTTAAGATCCTGCTTGACAGAGTTGCACAGGAAGATTGTAAGAATGGTTATGTACTGGATGGTTTCCCTCGTACCATTCCTCAGGCAGAAGTGCTTGACAAGGCTTTAAGTGAACTGGGTGATGCTATCGACTATGCAATTAACGTAGATGTTCCCGATGAAAACATTGTAAAGAGAATGTCCGGAAGACGTGCCTGCTTAGCTTGTGGTGCTACATATCACATCGAGCACATTCCGCCTAAGAAGGAAGGCATCTGTGATACTTGTGGTCAGGAGCTGGTGCTTCGTGATGATGATAAGCCTGAGACAGTCCTTAACAGACTGAAAGTTTATCATGACCAGACTCAGCCACTGATTGATTTCTACTCTGCTAAAGGCGTTCTGAAGAACGTAGATGGAACAGTTGATATGAAAGATGTATTTAACGCCATCGTTGCTATCTTAGGTTAGAAGAAGGTTTGAAAAATGGCAGTTACAATTAAATCTGAAAGAGAAATTGAACTGATGCGGGAAGCCGGCAGACTTCTGGCAATCGTGCATAAGGAGATGGAAGAAGCAATTCGTCCGGGAATTTCTACTAAAGATATTGATGAATTGGGAGAGTCTGTGATCCGTAAGCTGGGCTGCGTACCCAACTTCAAGAATTATCATGGATATCCGGCCAGCGTCTGCGTATCCGTCAATGATGAAGTGGTTCACGGAATTCCCAGAAGCAATAGAATTCTGAAAGAGGGAGACATCGTCAGCCTGGATGCTGGACTTATTTATAAAGGATACCATTCCGATGCAGCAAGAACCCATGGTGTAGGGCAGATTCATCCCTTCGCACAGCAATTGATCCAGGTGACAAGAGAAAGTTTCTTTGCAGGAATAAAAATGGCAAAAGCAGGCAATCATTTACATGATATTTCCAATGCCATTGATGCTTATATAAAGCCATACGGATACGGCATTGTACGTGATCTGGTGGGACACGGAATCGGGACCAGCCTGCATGAGGATCCGGAGATTCCCAACTTTGCCCAGAGACGAAGAGGACTGAAGATGCGTCCCGGAATGACACTTGCAGTAGAACCCATGGTCAATATGGGATATCCTGAGGTGGAATGGATGGATGATGACTGGACAGTCGTTACGGAAGATGGTTCATGGTCAGCTCATTACGAGAATACGATTCTGATCACGGACGGTGAACCGGAGATTCTGACATTATATGAATCAGGAGAAATAAGATGACGGGAAAGTTTGCAATATCCAGAGCAGGCCATGATAAAGGAAAAGTTTACGTGGTCATCTCAGCTGATGATAAATATGTCTATCTGGCAGATGGAAAATTTAAAAGATCTGTTTTGCCCAAGAAAAAGAATGTCAGACATATTCAGATTGTGAATCAGACGGTAGCGGACGAACTGCTTGTACGGATTCAGAAGAAAGAGTCAAATATTGATGATGCAATAAAATATGCCATAAAACAAAGCAACCTAATTTAAGTGGAGGGAATATATGTCTAAAAGTGATGTAATTGAAATTGAAGGAACTGTTGTTGAAAAGCTTCCGAATACTATGTTCCAGGTAGAACTGGAAAACGGTCATAGAGTTCTGGCACATATCAGTGGTAAGCTGCGTCAGAATTTTATACGTATTCTGCCCGGTGATAAAGTGACTTTGGAATTATCACCATATGATTTGAGCAAAGGACGTATTATCTGGAGAGATAAATAGGAATGAAAACAAATTACTATGCTCAATTGCTGAAGCGGATGATTCTTATTCTGATGGTAAGTGCCGTTCTTGGAACAGTGTTTCTTGTACTGGCTTTCTGTATCCCGCCGGAAAGAATCAGGGAAAATGTGTATGCTTCGGCAGATGTATTGCTGTTAGATGATATCAGCAACATATCAGATAAAGCTTTTTCTAAGTATATCTGGCAGGAGAGAGAACAATATACAGATGCGATTATGGTTCAGAATGCTCTGGAGAAAATAGAAGGAAAGAATGCATTTGAACATGCCATGTGGGCATACCACAGTGATCTTGACCCGGAAATATGGACTCCGGAGGAGTCACTCAGAGCTTACTGTGCCACGCAAAATACAGAAGGAATGTTCTTACATGAATATTCCCGTTATTGGCATGGCTATTTAGTATATTTAAGACCATTACTTTCCATATTTACCTGGTCCCAGGTGCTTACAATGGAAGTTGTTCTTCAGATAATCCTGCTTGTTCTGGTACTGGCTGTTGCCTGGAAAAAGAAAGCTTATGGTGTAATTGCTGCAGTACTGACAGGAACCTTTTTCATTAAGCCGGAAGTGGTCATGGCCTCGTTTACAATGTCGGTATGCTGGATCATTACGCTTGGAGCACTGCTTTACATGCTGCTTCACCATAACAGATTGGAAGAGAAGAACAGATATCCGGAATTTTTCCTGATCATAGGAATTCTGACTGCATATTTTGATTTCCTGACTTATCCGGCAGTGACGGCGGGTTTTCCCCTTTGTGTCTACTTCCTGATGAAAAGAAGGGAAAAGCAGGACTGGAAGAGTGATCTTGGAAAACTGATACTGTATGGCGCATCCTGGTGTGTTGGTTATGTGGGGATGTGGGGGCTCAAATGGGTCATAGCGGATCTTACGCTGCATACAGGAACCATTAAAGATGCTGTCTGGTCTATCATCGGAAGAACGGAGTCCATCGGCGGAAGACCCAGAATGAACGGTGGTTTATATGTCATTGGATTGAATCTACAGGAATATAAATATGCAATTTATGCAATTGTTGCCGTTGTGATCGGTGTGCTGGCAATCTTTGCCTTGATCGGTGCGCTTCGTAAGACTTCGATAAAAGCTGTATTGGAGAGAATACTTCCTTATATTATTATTTTCTTTATCCCTTTTTTGTGGATCACTGTAGTACAGCACCATTCAGCACTGCATGCCAGATTTACATTCCGCATCATCAGTATTGCGGCCATGGCCGGATGCTGCATCATAATTGCATTAAAAGATTTATTTTCTAAAAAAAGTACTTGCAAATAGAGTGGTTACATGCTATAATGTAAAACGGTCTTTTTTGAAAGGAGGGTTTAACGTGAAGGTTAGATCATCAGTAAAACCAATTTGCGAAAAGTGCAAAATCATTAAGAGAAAAGGACGCATCAGAGTAATCTGTGAAAATCCGAAGCACAAACAGAGACAGGGATAATCACCGACTTGAATTGGCAGGTTCTTATTGTAAGATATCCTTATTATAAGAAGAAACAATCAGGTATGTGAGTTCTTGTCCAGTTATTATGTGCGGCTGATCCGGTTTTTACACTGAATCGGTGAAAGAATCGGTTTAACATAATTATAGACGGAGAGCTTACGGGAGATTACTTGTTGATACTGCGAAGCGTAAGATGTATTTCTAAGATGCGAAATCGTCGCATCCGTGAGATGCTGATCTTACACAGAAGAAGCTGCCAGGCATCTTCTTCGAACGGGTTAAAAGACCCGCAGTAGCAGAAAAATCGGATCTGTGTCCGATTGGGTGAAAGCCCCAATCAATTAGTAACTATGAACATTATATGTTCAAAGAAAGTCTGTGACCGGTGTGCCAATTAACAGACCAAAACCGGCGTGCTGATACAGACGAAGAAAATGGAGGAAACGTAAATGGCTCGTATCGCAGGTGTTGACTTACCTAGAGAAAAAAGAATTGAAATCGGCTTAACTTACATCTACGGAATCGGTAGACCTACAGCCGACAAGATTTTAGCAGCATCAGGTGTTAATCCTGATACTCGTGTCAGAGATATTACTGACGACGAAGTAAAGAAGATCAGTGAGATCATCGAAGAGATGGGAATTCTGGTAGAAGGTGATCTGAGAAGAGAAGTAGCTCTGAATATCAAGAGACTTCAGGAAATCGGCTGCTACAGAGGTATCCGTCATCGTAAGGGTCTGCCTGTTCGTGGTCAGAAGACCAAGACAAATGCAAGAACCCGTAAAGGTCCTAAGAGAACCGTTGCAAACAAGAAGAAATAAGCTTTTAAAAGGTAGCTTGTTTCATGGCGTGCTGCTTACAGAAAATCCGGTTTTTAACCGGAAGCAAAGCTGGCAGAACGCTGCGTAACTTGGAAATGAATGAGAAAGTAGGTTAGTTTAAAATGGCTAAAAAAGTTGCAAAGAAAGTAACAAAAAAGCGTGTCAAGAAAAACGTTGAACGTGGACAGGCACATATTCAGTCTTCTTTTAATAACACAATTGTTACATTAACAGATGCTGAAGGTAATGCTCTTAGCTGGGCAAGTGCCGGTGGTCTTGGTTTTAGAGGTTCAAGGAAATCTACTCCGTATGCTGCACAGATGGCAGCAGAAACAGCTACCAAAGCTGCTTTGGTACATGGACTGAAAACCGTAGACGTATTCGTAAAGGGTCCTGGTTCAGGACGTGAAGCAGCAATCAGAGCACTTTCCGCAAGTGGTCTGGAAGTAGTAAGCATCCGTGACGTAACACCCGTTCCTCACAATGGATGCCGTCCTCCTAAGCGTCGTCGCGTATAATCGGCGAGGAGGAAACCCCATGAAGCCCCGAGAAAATTATTGAGTGCGCAGCGCGGTTCTGCGAAACAGAACGATTTTCGAGGTTGACTTGCAGGGAATTAACACGTTGGAAGAAAGTGCCTGACACAGGTACTGTAAACAATAATTAAGAGGAGATAATTAAAATGGCAGTAAATCGTGTACCGGTATTAAAGAGATGTAGATCCCTTGGCCTTGAGCCTTCCTATTTGGGATATGATAAGAAGTCTAACAGAACTTCTGCAAGAGCTGGCAAGAAAGTAAGTGAATATGGTCTTCAGCTTAGAGAAAAGCAGAAAGCTAAATTCATCTACGGCGTTCTGGAGAAGCCTTTCCGTAACTACTATGAGAAAGCTGACAGAATGAAAGGCATGACTGGTGAAAACCTGATGGTTATGCTGGAGAGCAGACTTGACAGCGTAGTATTCAGAATGGGATTCGCAAGAACCAGAAGAGAAGCAAGACAGATTGTTGACCACAAGCATGTATTAGTAAACGGCAAGTGTGTAAACATTCCTTCTTACCTGATCAAAGCTGGTGATGTAATCGAAATCAAAGAGAAAGCAAAGTCCTTACAGAGATATAAAGATATCGTTGAAGTAACAGGTGGCAGACTGACTCCTGAATGGATGGATGTTGATATCGAGAACCTGAAAGGAACCATCAAGAATCTTCCTACCAGAGAGATGATCGATGTTCCTGTAAACGAGATGCTGATCGTCGAGTTGTACTCTAAATAAGCAGACTTAAGCGGACATAAGAAATCTCGTGTCCGCTTTAAGTTCTTTGTGTAACTATAAACGTTCGTAAAGGAGGGTATTTGCAGTGTTTGATTTTGAAAGACCCAATATTGAGGTTGCTGAAATTTCGGAAGACAAGAAGTACGGTAAGTTCGTAGTAGAGCCTTTGGAAAGAGGATACGGTATTACACTTGGTAACTCCCTGAGAAGAATCATGCTTTCTTCCCTGCCCGGCGCAGCTGTAAGCCAGGTAAAGATTGAAGGCGTTTTACATGAATTCAGCTCAATTCCCGGTGTAAAAGAAGATGTAAGTGAAATCATCATGAACATCAAGAGCCTTGCTATCAAGAACAGCAGCGAAACCAATGAGCCTAAGACTGCATACATTGAGTATGAAGGAGAAGGTGTGGTTAAGGCTTCCGATATTCAGGCTGATCAGGATATTGAGATCCTGAATCCCGATCTGACCATTGCTACCTTAAGTGGAAAAGATACGAAGCTGTACATGGAATTGACCATTACTAAGGGTCGTGGCTATGTAAGCTCTGATAAGAACAAACATGAAGATTTACCAATCGGCGTAATTGCGATTGATTCTATCTACACACCTGTAGAGAGAGTTAACGTTACTGTTGAAAATACCCGTGTAGGTCAGATTACTGATTATGACAAGCTGACTCTGGATGTATTCACCAACGGAACCCTGGTTCCTGATGAAGCTGTCAGCCTGGCTGCAAAAGTACTCAGCGAACACTTGAGTCTTTTCATCGACCTGTCCGAGAATGCCAAGACTGCAGAAGTAATGGTAGAGAAGGAAGACGACGAGAAAGAAAAAGTACTGGAAATGAGTATCGACGAATTAGAGCTGTCCGTTCGTTCCTACAACTGCTTGAAGAGAGCAGGTATCAATACAGTAGAAGAGTTAACCAACAAGACTTCTGAGGATATGATGAAGGTTCGTAACCTTGGACGTAAGTCCCTCGAAGAAGTTCTGGCAAAACTGAAAGAGCTGGGTCTTCAGTTAAATCCCAGTGAAGAAGCGTAAGATATCCATATCCGGTAAATCCAAAGAGTTCGGAAATGGTTCATCTCTAAATGGAACATTATAATTGCATTCGGTAAGTAAGTCCAAAGCGCGTGGCCGGATGTACCATGAATGGAGAAAGGAAAATTAATCATGGCAAAGTACAGAAAACTTGGCAGAACATCTGCACAGAGAAAAGCATTACTTAGAAACCAGGTAACCGCACTTCTTAACAACGGCAAGATCGTTACCACCGAGGCTAAGGCTAAGGAAGTTGTAAAGATCGCTGAAGGCCTGATTGCTCTGGCTGTTAAGGAAAAAGACAACTACGAGATGGTTAAAGTTACCGCTAAGGTTCCTGTAAAGGACAAAGATGGTAAGAGAGTAAAAGAAGTAGTTGACGGTAAGAAAGTTACCAAATTCGAGAACGTAGAGAAAGAGATCAAGAAGGATCTTCCTTCCAGACTGCACGCTAGACGTCAGATGCTGAAGGTTTTATATCCTGTAGTATCTGTTCCTACCGAAGCAGCTGGTAAAAAGAAGAACACCAAGGAAGTTGATCTGGTAGCTAAGCTGTTCGACGAGTATGCTGTTAAGTATGCTGATCGTAAGGGTGGTTACACCAGAATCGTTAAGATTGGTCAGCGTAAGGGTGACGCAGCTATGGAAGTAGTTCTGGAGCTGGTTTAATCGCCTGGGCAATAAGCAGTGAGTAAAATAATAAAGGTTCATGTGACGTGCTTGCACGAATACATGGGCCTTTTTTATTTTACTCATTTCCAAATATGTGATATACTTACAAAGAGGTGGAGCATATGAGCAATACGAAGAAAATTGTCAGAGTCTTATTAATCGTCAATGCGCTGCAGCTTGCAGCCGGTCTTTTAACCTGGAGTTACATCGGCAAAGTATCCCTGGAGGCCAATGATCATTTTGAATTTTTCGTCATGGGAATGATGATTCTGAGCAGTATGATTCTTCTGGTGGGATTGTATATTGCATGGAAATGCAATGACAATCAATATGAGGAAACGCTGAAGGATCTGGAATCACTCAATAACACACTGCGTGCCCAGCGTCATGATTACCTTAATCATTTTCAGGTAGTCTATGGCCTCATGGAACTGGAAGAGTATGAAGAAGCCAGGAAATATCTTGCACCTGTTTTCCGGGAAATAAATAAAGTAGGAAAAGTCCTGAAAACAGCACAGCCGGCGGTGAATGCCCTTTTGCAGGCAAAATTGCAGGCTGCTGAAGAAGGGGGAATAGAAGTTTACCTGGATATTCATTCTGATTTGAAACAACTGCCTATGGAGGCATGGAGCCTATGTAAAGTACTGGCTAATATTATAGATAATGCGATACGTGCAATGAAGGAAAGTGATTCGGACGTTCCCCATAGAATGAAAATCGCAATCAGCGAAGAGGAGAATGGATACTATTTTACAATTGCCAACAACGGTCCCATGATACCGACTGAGTTGCAGAAGGATATCTATCAGCCCGGTGTTACAACAAGGAAAGAAGAAGGACACGGTATGGGACTTTACATTGTGAAGAAAATTATACAGGAGGTCGGCGGAAGTATTCGCCTTACGTCTACGCCGGAAAACACTGCTTTCGATATCATGGTACCGAGAGCCGGACAGAATCGGTAAAGGCTGTGAGAAAGGATCGCTTGTGGGTTCAGGATGACAGTTTAAGACGTTTTTTGTATATTTGAGAGATTATGTGTTACGCGTTTCCCTGTATTATAGTAAACTGATATCAAGCTAAAGGAATGTAAGAAGTTAACAGCCTTAGGAAAGGAGGAAACGAAAATGCCAGATTTGTTTGCACTTGATTTATTTTCTATCATTGCTGTGATTCTGTTTATTGCAGGATTTGTACTGCTGGCAGTGGAAGTGGCAGTTCCCGGTTTTGGGGTTCCCGGCATCAGCGGCATTATCTGCCTGGTAGTGGGAATTTTCATGGCATCGGACAGCTTTCAGGAAGGAGTCATCATCACATTGATCATTCTGGCTCTTTTAGGAGTCATGTGTGTGGTACTGCTTCGGCTCATGTCTTCCGGTAAAATCAAATCGCCCATTATACTGAAAGAAGAGCAGACGAGAACGGAAGGATATCTCAGTTCTAATGACCTTCAGTACCTGCTTGGCAGAAAAGGCACAGCAGCTACGGACTTAAGACCATCCGGTATCGGAGAGTTTGACGGCGTATCTTTCGATGTTATTTCAGAAGGAACCTACATAACAAGGGGAACACCGTTAATCATTGCCAAGGTACAGGGATCTAAGTTGATTGTAAAGGAAAATAAGACTGAAAAATAGGAGGGATAAGGGATGAATTTAATAGGAATGATTTGTCTGATAGGAGTTATTGTATTATTACTGGTTCTTTTCTTTGTATTTGTGCCGGTAGGATTGTGGATATCCTGTCTGGCATCGAATGTTAAGGTGAGTATCTTCAACCTCATTGGAATGAGACTCAGGAGAGTTGTACCGTCTAAGATTGTTCTTCCGCTAATTAAGGCTACCAAAGCAGGTTTGCCTCTTAGTGTGAATCAGTTGGAAGCCCATCATCTGGCGGGTGGTAATGTAGATAGTGTCGTAGATGCATTAATCGCAGCGGAAAGAGCCGGAATTGAACTTCATTTTGAGAAAGCAGCGGCAATCGACCTGGCAGGGCGAAACGTGCTGGATGCGGTGAAGATGAGCGTTAATCCTAAAGTGATTGAGACACCCAATGTTTCGGCAGTAGCCAAAGACGGTATTGAGCTTTTGGTAAAAGCCAGAGTAACTGTTCGTGCTGATTTGGAACGTCTGGTAGGTGGTGCGGGGGAAGCTACTGTTTTAGCCAGAATCGGTGAAGGTATTGTCACTACGGTAGGCAGTGCCGACTCTCATAAAGAAGTACTGGAAAATCCTGATGATATTTCCAAGAGGGTACTGAGTAAGGGTCTGGATTCAGGTACTGCTTTCGAAATCCTCTCTATTGATATTGCTGATATTGATGTGGGACGCAACATTGGTGCACAGCTGCAGAGTCTTCAGGCAGAAGCTGACAAGAATATTGCCCAGGCGAAGGCTGAGGAAAGACGTGCCATGGCTATTGCCAGGGAACAGGAGATGCGCGCTTACGTAGTGGAAGCAGAGGCAGAAGTACCAAAGGCTCTGGCTTATGCTTTGCGAGAGGGTAAGATGAGTGTCATGGATTATTATGACCTTCAGAATCTGCAGGCAGATACCAAGATGAGGGAGAAAATTTCTGCCAGTCCTTCTGAGGGTACAGCCGATAAGGAGGAGTAAGATTGCAGGAAGAAAAAAAGCAGCCCGTTCAAGTAAGAGCTAACGGAGTGAGCAGGCTTGCCCCCGATAGAGATATAGATAATATCATGGAGAAGAGTAAGAATCCGGGCAGAACGCAGCGCAAAGACAACATTGACAGAAGCTTTCTACAACAGGCAGTCTGTTGGGCTGAAATCCTGGAGAAACCGGTATGCCGGCGAAGGAGAGAAAGGAATTGGCGATAAAAGTAATACTCATAGACGATGAGCCGGGCATACGCCTGTTGCTTCGAAAAATCATTGGAAAACAGCCGGACTTTGAAATTGTCGGCGAAAGTGATAATCTGGCAGATGCAGTGACTCTGTTCAACAGAACTCAGCCGGAGGTGGTCTTTCTGGATGTAGAAATGAACGGTGCCAGTGGAATAGACTGTGCCAAGATCATTGCAGATTTAAACCCTAAGACCAAAATTATCTTTGCCACCGCTCATGATGAGTATATGCCTCAGGCGTTTGAAGTATATGCCTTCGATTATCTGGTAAAGCCCTTTGATGTGGAACGTGTGAACAGGACATTAAACCGAATCAAGAGCGGACTTAAGCCCAGGGAAATTCCTGCCGGTGTGCAGCGGGAGCGGGGGAGTGACCGTTTGCTGATCAAGGGCAAAGAAAGTGCCAGTTTTGTGGAAACAGCCGACATCGTGCTGATTCAGAGGGAAGAGGGCAACACGGTGATTTATACTGCCACAGATAATTATGTGACCTCGGCTGCTTTAGGAGAGCTGGAAGCAAGACTTGATTCCACTCAATTTATGAGGAGCCATAAGTCTTACATTATCAATGTGTCAAAGATTAAACGGATAGAGCCTTATGGACGCTGGACTTACATCGTACTTTTCAAGAACCTGAAGAAAGATGCCCTGATCACTGCAGAGAAGTACGAAGAGCTGAAACGCAGATACGACTGATATTAGATTGAAATGGAGCCGGATGTATATCATCAGGCTCCATTTTTATATTTCACTTGTATTTTTGCCTGTGATTTAGTAGAATATGTAAATGAATCGAGAAATGACAGAGGCTGCATCTGTAAGTGGGCGCAGCCGGTCTATAAAGAGGAATACTATGGGAATCATTAAAGCCAAAGATGTAATATATGAATATATCAGACGTGATGAAGAAGGAAATGTGGAAGGAATCACCAGGGCTGTGGATGAAGTGAGCCTGGATATTGAACAGGGTGATTTTATTGCTATTCTGGGACATAATGGTTCCGGAAAATCTACGCTGGCAAAGCATATGAACGCTATCCTCTATCCTACCGAAGGAACGGTCTGGGTAGATGGCAAGGATACCAGGGAGGAATCCGAAATCTGGAACATCCGTCAGAGTGCCGGCATGGTTTTCCAGAATCCGGATAATCAGATCATCGGTCAGGTGGTAGAGGAGGACGTAGGCTTCGGACCGGAAAATATGGGCGTGCCCACCAAGGAAATCTGGGAGCGTGTGGAGGAGAGCCTGAAGGCAGTTGGAATGTACAAGTACCGCAAGCATTCTCCCAATAAGCTTTCCGGCGGCCAGAAGCAGCGAGTGTCCATCGCAGGTGTGCTTGCCATGCATCCCAAGTGTATTATTCTGGACGAGCCCACTGCAATGCTGGATCCCAATGGCCGAAAGGAAGTCATCAGAGCCGTTCGCGCTTTAAATGATGTGGAAAAGATTACGGTCATCCTGATCACTCATTACATGGAAGAAATCATTCATGCAGATAAAGTATATGTAATGGATGACGGGAAAATAGCCATGCAGGGGACACCGAGAGAGATTTTTTCCCAAGTAGAGAAATTAAAAAGCCTGAGACTTGATGTACCTCAGGTGACCTTACTGGCATATGAACTTCAGAAACGCGGCGTGCAACTGCCGGATGGCATACTGACCGCCAAGGAACTGGTAGAAGCACTGAAAGAGAAGTGTGAAGGCTGATGTTTTGCCTGTATGAGCAGGTTTTCACATAAAAGAAAGGAAAACAAATGTCACTGGTTTTAGAACATGTGAGTTATATTTACGGAGAAGATACGCCTCTTGCCATGAAAGCGCTGAATGATATCTGTCTGGAGATCCCGGACGGGCAGTTCGTCGGAATCATCGGTCATACCGGTTCAGGCAAATCTACTTTGGTTCAGCACCTGAACGGACTGATCAAGGCAAGCGAAGGCCATATTTATTATAACGGAGAAGATATTGACGGCAAGGATTTTGACAGAAAGAAGCTGCGAAGCAATGTAGGATTGGTATTCCAGTATCCGGAGCACCAGCTGTTTGAAATCGATGTGTTTTCAGATGTATGCTTTGGTCCCAGGAATCTGGGGCTGCCCAAAGAAGAAGTGGAAGCAAGGGCAAAAGAAGCACTTACCCAGGTTGGGCTTACAGAAGAATTTTATACACAATCCCCTTTCGAACTTTCAGGTGGTCAGAAGAGAAGAGCTGCCATAGCCGGAGTGCTTGCCATGAAACCCCAGGTACTGATTCTGGATGAACCCACCGCAGGACTGGATCCCAAGGGAAGAGACGAGATTCTCAATCAGATCAAGAAGCTGCAGACAGAGACCGGTATGACCATATTATTGGTGTCACACAGCATGGAAGACGTGGCAGAATATGTGGACAGGATCATCGTGATGAACCAGGGAAGAGTCATGTTTGATGATGTGCCCAGGGAGGTCTTCAGGCATTATAAAGAACTGGAAGAGGTGGGCCTTGCGGCACCACAGGTTACTTATATCATGCATGCGCTGAAAGCCCAGGGATTGCCGGTAGACGTGGATGTGACTACCATAGCAGAGGCTACTGAGGAGATTGTAAAATGCTTAGAGACATTACATTAGGACAGTATTATCCTGAGGAATCTGTCATTCACAGGCTGGATCCCAGGGTAAAACTGGGCGGGACCATGCTTTACATCATCTCGCTTTTCTTTATGAAAAATATATTCGGATATGTGATTGCAGCCCTTTTCCTGGGACTGGTGATCAAATTATCAAAAGTACCCTTTAAATTCATGGTTAAAGGCATGAAGACAATACTGCTCCTGCTCATGATCACCGTGGTGTTTAATTTGTTTCTTACTCAGGGAACGCCCATCGTAACCTTTTTCGGCAAGATCAGCATTACCTGGGAAGGGCTGGAGCTGGCAGTGTTCATGGCAATCAGGCTTTCTTTCTTGATTATCGGTTCTTCCGTTATGACACTGACTACCACACCTAATAACCTTACCGATGGCATGGAGAAAATGCTAGGTTTCTTAAAGGTATTCAAGGTGCCGGTGCATGAAGTGGCCATGATGATGTCCATTGCCCTGCGGTTTATTCCCATTTTGCTGGAAGAGACCGACAAGATCATGAAGGCTCAGATCGCCCGGGGCGCTGACTTTGAAAGCGGCAACCTGATTCAGAGAGCCAAGGCCATGGTGCCGTTGCTGGTACCTCTGTTCATTTCGGCATTCAGACGTGCCAATGACCTGGCTATGGCAATGGAAGCCAGATGTTATCGCGGCGGAGAAGGTCGTACTAAGATGAAGCCGCTGATTTATGAGAAAAATGATTACTGTGCCTATGCAGTGCTGGCTGTATATCTGATTGTCAGCATTGGCATCGGCAGGCTGCAACTATTTTAAAGAGGTATACAAATGTCAGAGAAAAGAAGAATCAGACTGACGGTAGCCTACGATGGTACCAATTACCATGGCTGGCAGATTCAGCCCAATGGGGTCACTATAGAGAGTGAACTGAACAGGTGCCTGGCTGATCTGTTTCAGGAACCCATAGAAGTGATCGGTGCCAGCAGGACGGATTCCGGAGTCCACGCCATGGGAAATATAGCAGTGTTTGATACCACAGCCAGGATGCCCGCAGACAAAGTTGCTTATGCGCTGAACCAGCGTCTTCCGGAAGACATTCGTATTCAGAAATCAGAAGAAGTACCGGCCGACTGGCATCCCAGACATGCGAAAAGCCGAAAGACATACGAATATCGCATTTATCGCGCCCGTTTTCCCATGCCTTTAAAGCGCCTGTATTCCCTGTTTACCTATCATCAGCTGGATGTGAATGCCATGCAGGAGGCTGTGGCCTACTTGGAAGGGGAGCACGATTTCAAAAGCTTTTGCCAGGTGGGAGCCCAGGTGCAGTCCACAGTCCGCAACATTTACAGTGCCGAAGTGCTGGAGCAGGGAGATGATCTTGTGATCCGCATCTGCGGCAATGGCTTCTTATATAATATGATCCGCATTATTGCAGGAACACTGATGGAAGTCGGACAGGGCAAAAGAGACCCTATGGATATCATCCGGATCCTTGAGGCAAAAGACCGCTCGGCGGCCGGTCCTACGGCACCGCCCCAGGGACTGACCTTGATAAAATATGAGTACCCGGATGCGTAGGGGGGAAATTTCAGAAATTTCTTTTGATTTAGGTATTGACACAAATGGAAGCATATAGTAAAATATTTCAATGTGACAGTGTTTCAAGATGCTTAGCCAAAGCCCCGGCGAAAGCATTTGAGATATAGTAAATAAGCCGTTCTGGAGAATTCTAAGGTGTAGCCGGACATCTGCAGCTTACTATTTCGAAGGAGCAATCGAACAAGTCGAAAGACAAAGTAATATGGAGGAAACATAATGAAAACATTTATGGCTAGCCCAGCTACAATCGATAGAAAATGGTATGTAGTAGACGCTACAGATATGACTTTAGGACGCCTGGCTTCTGAAGTTGCTAAGGTTTTAAGAGGTAAGAACAAAGCTATCTTCACCCCTCACATTGACACAGGTGACTATGTAATCGTTATCAACGCTGAGAAGATTAAAGTAACCGGTAAGAAGTTAGACCAGAAGGTTTATTACAATCATTCCGACTATGTTGGCGGTATGAAAGAGACCACTTTAAGAGAAAAATTAGACAAGAAGCCTGAGCAGGTTATTGAGCTTGCAGTTAAGGGCATGCTTCCCAAAGGACCTTTAGGAAGACAGATGTTCACCAAACTTCATGTATACGCAGGACCTGAACACAATCATGCTGCTCAGAAGCCTGAAGTACTGACATTCTAAGGGACTGAAAGGAGGAAAATAAATCATGGCTAATACAGAAAGATACTACGGAACAGGTAGAAGAAAGAAATCAATCGCCAGAGTATATTTAGTACCTGGTAATGGTAATGTTACCATCAACAAGAGATCTATGGATGAATATTTCGGACTTGAGACTCTGAAAGTTATCGTTCGTCAGCCTCTGGTTGCTACCGAGACTGCTGATAAATTTGACGTAATCGTTAATGTATGTGGTGGTGGTTACACCGGCCAGGCTGGTGCTATCAGACACGGCATCGCAAGAGCACTGCTTCAGGCAGATGCTGACTTCAGACCCGTTCTGAAGAAAGCTGGTTACCTGACCAGAGACCCTCGTATGAAAGAGAGAAAGAAGTACGGTCTCAAGGCAGCCCGTCGTGCGCCTCAGTTCAGCAAGAGATAACGAGACCCACAAACCCAATCAAAACACAACAAAAACCCCGGAAAATCAAGGTTTTCCGGGGTTTTCCTATACCCAAAAGTTCTGACTTGGTTTGTCGGTTTTTGTCCTGATCTGACTCATTCTGAACTGGATTTTTCATGTTAATGATAGGCTAACCGGGCATTTTTGACCCCATTTGTGTTAATAAATAGGATAACTGAAAGCCGAATCGGGGTTATTTTCGAGGTGATTTCCCCTCCCCTCTTGATGCTGAAAAAACAAAAACACAGATGCAGGGACAAATAAAAGACAACTGATACGAAATCACATGATCTGCCCTAATCTGATACTGATAAATATGGTTTGTTAGATTTGCGCATTTGCAATATAAGTGACTACCGATTATCATGTAAGCAAAAGGAGGACTAAATGATGAAGAAGCAAAAGTATTATCTTTACCTGAGAGAAGCCGAAACCAAAATTGTGGTGCAAAGCCTGATCGCTCTAAAAAACAAGCTTATCCAGCAAGGCCGCTATACCGACTGCGTAGACGAACTCATTATGAAGATCCTTGAAGCGCCGGTAAAGAAAATTCCGGTCTAATTACATATCGTGCGTAAGCCGCTTATTCCGTAAAAAGAGTAAGCGGCTTTTTTCGTGTCCATACATAGCCGTCCATTCGCCGTGGGCGGCTAAATCTATGTAAAGGAGGAACCCATCTATGGCGAAAACAAAGGTCATTGCCGTTGCCAATCAAAAGGGCGGCGTTGGAAAAAGCACCACCGTATATAATCTCGGTGCCGGACTTGCGATGAACGGCAAAAAGGTATTGCTTTTGGATGTTGACCCGCAGGGCGACCTAACCAAGATGCTGGGGCATAGAAAGCCGCATGATATGCCGCTGACCCTTGGTAATGTTATGAATGACATTGTGGCAGGTGTCAGCGGCACGGAGCACCCGGAAATCATGCACCATTACGAGGGCTTTGATTTTGTCCCCGGCAACCGCACATTGTCTGCTGTGGAGGTTGGGCTTGTCAATGCAATGTGCCGTGAAACGGTATTGCGGCAGTATGTGAATCAAGTTAAAAAAGATTATGACTATGTGCTGCTGGATTGCCGTCCATCCCTCGGTATGCTTGTAATCAACGCTTTGTCTGCATCAGATTATGTGCTGATACCCGTACAGGCGGATTATCTTGCCGCAGAGGACATGACGGAGCTGATCGGCACGGTTCAAAGCATCCAAAGGCAAATCAATCCCAAGCTGAAGATCGGCGGCATCTTCTTGACTATGGCAAATGATACCAATTTCCGCAAGGACATTGTGAACACCGTCAGGGAGAATTTTGGAAAACGCCTGCCCGTTATGCAGACCGTTATCCCTGCCACGGTTCGGCTTGCGGAGATCAGCACGGCAGACAAGAGTATTTTCAAGCACGAACCAAAAGGCCGTGCAGCGGAAACCTACCGCAATCTGGTAAAGGAGGTAATGGACATTGGCGAAAAACAGCGCAGCAAATCTGCTGACCTCGGTAGATAGTCTATTTACCACCCAAGCAGAGCGTGATGAAGCAAAGCGTGAAACCGTTATAAAGATCCCCCTGGACGAAATTAGCGACTTTCCAAATCACCCCTTTAAGGTACGGGAAGATAACAGCATGATGGAACTGGTAGAGAGCGTCAAGACCTACGGTGTTTTAGTGCCCGTACTTGTGCGCCCGAAACCAAGTGGCGGCTATGAAATGGTAGCCGGTCACAGGCGAAAGCTGGCAAGTAACCTTGCGGGGCAAACGGAAATGGATTGTCTCGTCCGTGACCTGACGGACGACGAAGCCATTGTAATCATGGTGGATTCCAACCTCCAAAGAGAGCAGATTTTGCCGTCAGAAAAAGCCTTTGCTTATAAGATGAAGCTGGATGCGATGAAGCGGCAGGCTGGCAGACCGAGTAAAGAAAATGGTGCAACAGTGTTGCCCG
The DNA here is from genome assembly GCA_045124375.1 of Acetatifactor sp. Classification (GTDB taxonomy): domain Bacteria; phylum Bacillota; class Clostridia; order Lachnospirales; family Lachnospiraceae; genus Acetatifactor. Next base: position 2,006 of record JBGVLR010000217.1, on the reverse strand, counting down.
ATTTTCGGGGAAAGAAAAGCCGTGAAGTTTTGGCAGAGCAAACAGGTGAAAGTCACGAACAAATCCGCAAATATATCCGTTTGACCCATCTTATCCCTGAACTGTTGGATTATGTGGACAACTCCGTTTTACAGGAAAAAGGAAAATTGCAAGTTGCCATGCGTCCTGCAGTGGAGTTGTCTTATCTGAATGAAACGGAACAGCGTGACCTGCTGGAAACGATGGAACTGGAGGATTGTACCCCATCCCATGCTCAGGCAATTAAAATGCGGGATTTTTCCAAAAACGGCAAGCTAACACCAGAAGTGATTCTCTCCATTATGCAGGAGGAAAAGCCGAATCAAAAGGAGCAATTCAAGATGCCGAAAGAACGTATCAGTAAATACTTTGCGCCTGGGACGCCTGCGCAGACGATTGAAGATACCATTGTTAAAGCGTTGGATATGTACCGCAAACGCCAGCGCTCTATGGAAAGGTAAGCCTACTAACAAGGGGTCACTATACCCTTTTGAAAGCTGGGTGGGACTGCGTTTCGCTGTTCCCCCTCTCCACACCTCACCCCCTCAGAACTGCCTGTACTTTCCGAAAAAGAAGTACAGGTTTTGTTTTTTCTATGGGTAAGTCATTTCAACAAATCATTCAGAAAGGACAAAATGAATATGAAAATGAAAAAGTTCTTTACGAAGGCCGCAGCATTGTTTCTGTCTGCGGTCTTTGCATTATCCCTCATGCCGGCAACTGCTTTTGCAGCAACCGGCGATGTTGGCACGGTGACATTTGCCTACACCTATGATGCTAACGGCAATACAATGCACTATAATTCCGGCGCTGAGATCAACGGCTATACCGCTGGTGGCGTTGGAAATCCCAAGTATCGAATGTATGTGGATGGTGATCCCGCTTTTTGTATTCAGCCCGGTGTTCCTCTGCATACGGGCGACCAACTGACCGCCAATTCCTCTGAAACATGGAATGCTCTTTCAGGCAGTCAGAAAAAAGCCGTTGGATTGGCATTGCTGTATGGCTACCAGGGCAATCGTAATGGCTTGACCGGTAGTGACGATGAAAAATGGCTGGCAACGCAAACACTAATCTGGGAGTTTGTAACTGGGTGTCGTGATGCTTCAGGTTCCTTTAGTCAGACGGATACTACTATATATTCTCTGCACTTTGGGTCTAATTACCCCAACAGTGGAGCCGCAGCAACTTATGATCAGATCGTGTCCCTGCTTAGAAATCACAACACGGTTCCCAGCTTCATGAGTGGATCGACAGAGGAATTTGAGTACAGCAATGGAAAATATGTGCTGACTCTGACTGACTCCAACTATGTACTGTCTGAGTACACCATTTCCGCATCCGATAACAGCGTAAGCATTGCGCAGTCCGGTAACACGCTGACCATTACTGCTGACGATGTTATCTCTGATTCTGTTACGATCACAGCAACAAGGAACAATATCCCTGTTGTCAGCGAAAGTGCCAAGCTGATTGCCTATGGTGCGCCTGAATTGCAGGATGTGGTCACAGGTGTGGAAAATACTGATCCCGTAACCGCATATCTGAATGTGAAAACATCTACCGGTTCGTTGAAGATTGTTAAGACCTCCGAGGATGGCGTGGTGGACGGTGTATCTTTCCACATTACCGGCGATGGAATCGACCAGACCGTGCAGACGGCAAACGGTGGTGTAATTACCTTGGATGGCCTGCGCCCCGGCACATTCACTGTAACCGAAATGGTATCTGACCGTTATGAGCCGCAGAGCAGTCAGACTGTTACTGTGGTAAGCGGTCAAACTGCAACCGTGAATTTTGACAACATCATGAAGCGTGGTTCTTTGAAAGTCATTAAGAACTCCGAGGATGATTTGGTCGCCGGTGTGCAGTTTAAGCTCTCTGGCATCTCTTTGAGTGGTCATGCTGTGGAACAGTTTGCAGAAACCGACGAAAACGGTGTGGCAGTTTTTGAGAATGTGCTGATTTCCGGTGATACCCCTTATGTG
>JBGVLR010000216.1:0-2060 GCA_045124375.1 Acetatifactor sp. | reverse complement strand
CAAGAGGAAGTCCCACAACGAATGAGTGCATCCCTCGCGGGATGCACTTTTTCTGTAATTTGAGCATGACAAGTAAGCGGATTGAGAAATCCGCTTAAAAACGCTATTCAAATAAGAAGAATTATGCTATTCTATAAAGGAAGCTAACGGCATGTTTAACAACCATATTACGCGGATTGCTTCTGCCAATGTGCGTGACAGAAACATTCTTACTTATGGCGGCTTCAACATCTGGTGGAGAAATATTACCAAGAAGGAATTGTCTGCAAACCTGTACAGCGACAGAAAAATTTGCTTTATAAGGGTGTTTTCTGTTGGGCTTATGAATGACTACGTGTGAGGTAATCAATTCAGAAAAGTTGTACATGATCAGTCTGGCAAAGATCTCCTGGGTAATGTTCTCCACCTTTTTTGCGTGAAAGTGGAGCAGCCCCAGCGTGTATTTGAGCTCGCGGAAGGAGGTCTCAATACCCCAGCGCATACCATAAAGTCGTTTCAGTTCGTCCGGCGGAAAGGTTTCAGTATCCAGATTCGTAATAACGGTTTCATAACAGGAATCGGAGATTTTAAATCTGACAATTCGAAACGGAAGGTAATAGAACGTAAGCGGGTCATGTTTTCTACTGGAAGAAGGTAAATAATCGAAGGGACAATTGGCATAAAGAAACTTATACCGGTTTGTGTCATGCAAAAGTTCTCTGGCCGCTTTTGTCTGCCGCTTTGTCAGATGCAGTTGAAATGAAGTGTCAAACTCCGGTGTTGCAGGAAGATTCAGCGAGGATGCGATTCCGGAAGAATCAATATCCTTGATACGAATCAAATATTTCCAGCCTTTTTCCTGAATATGAGCCAGCAGGTTGTAGCTTTCATATCCTCTGTCAGCAATTACAATGGCCTTTGAAACAGAGGAACGGTCTACCATATTACAAAGCGCACCTCTTTCATCAGCCTTTTTCCGTCCACATACAGCCGCATCAAGATAAGTACGCTGAAGCAGATCATATACTGCATCCAGATGCAAAAGATTATAGGGTTTCTGACCGTTGGCCCCCGGGAAATAGCTGTCCGCGTGATTGGGGTTTGTTGGTATCTGAATATCTGAACCGTCAGCGGCAAGTAAACGATACCCTTTATACAGCCTGTCCTTGTCTGTATTTTTCACAAACAGGTCAAAAAGAGAAGGGAATGCAGATTCATTGATCTTTTGGCGCTGCTGGATAAAGGCTGAACTGGAAGCGGTATGTTTGCTGCATTTGAAATACCGCAGCAGCTCATTGGTCAGACTGCCTCCCTCCATGCAGAGTAAAATCGATATCATCTCACGAAGAGGGAGTTTGCGATCCCTTGTAAAGTCACGTTTTGGGTTTTTCACGAACATCTTCGCGTTTTCGCATAGTTTCGCAATGGCAGTATTGAGTACTTCTTTCACAATCTGAATTTGACTTGACATTATTAGCCCTCCTTGTAATCTTCGGTGGAAACACCTCTAATTACAAGGGCCTTTTTGCTAACTGTTGTTAGCAAAAAGGCCGCACATATTACACTGTTTGTCAAGCATAATTTTGAAAATTATTACAAAAAACTGGGCCCCACATTTCTGCGAGACCCAGCCTTTCTTAACTTAGTGGCATTGACCGTTAAGCCTGCCCCTGTATCTCTGCATACAGCTGAGACTTATATTTATAGTAGGTATTCCGTGCAATCCCGATCAGCCGAATACACTCGACATCATTCAGCGTTCCGCCAAAGTCCTTTGAATACTTCTGAATGTCCGCCTTTGCCGCAATACTCTTCTTTGTGGTAAGCTTTGTGCCTGGGCGCTGGCCGATCTGCTTTCCTTGTAAACGGGCGGTTTCAAGTCCTTCTTTGGTTCTCTGGTGCAAGTCGGTAACTTCTTTTTCAGATTGTTCAAAAGCGATTTGGATTTGCTCCTGAGCCAGAACCATCAAGTATTCATTAACAGCCCGCAAAATTATATCCGTGTTGGTTCCTGTCAGCCCCACATCGCTGCTCAATGCCTTTTTATATGTATCGGTATCAATGTGCCTTTCTTTTAAGAA
>JBGVLR010000215.1:0-27337 GCA_045124375.1 Acetatifactor sp. | reverse complement strand
TGAATCCTTTAATCGCTCGGCATTATCGCCTACTACAGACTGATAGTAACATGACAGCCCCGCCTGCGCACATTTTTTTGCCAGATAAGCAGCATTGGTATTTACAATATTTCCAAGCAATAATTCTGTTCCAACGCAGATTATTTCTACAGTCATTTCGTCCTCCCGTTTTTGCATTTTTTTGCAAAATTGAATCTTATTTGGTCTCTTTCATAACAGCCTTATTTTTCCATATATAGTCCACCAGGGAAATAATGGTCAGAGCCAGAGCCACCCACATGATGATATCGGTCAGAAGTTGAATCTGAGGGATGTTAGCGATCATCAGGCAGATCATGATCATCTGGAAAGTGGTCTTAAATTTTCCCCAGTAATTGGCTGCGATTACCACACCATTATCAGATGCGATCAGTCTGAAACCGCTGATGATAAACTCACGGCTGATGATGACGATAACTACCCATGCAGGAATTCTTCCCATTTCTACCAGACAGATCATGGCAGCGCATACCAGCAGCTTATCAGCTAACGGGTCCATGAATTTACCGAAGTTAGTCACCAGATTATATTTTCTGGCAATTTTACCGTCTATCAGATCCGTCAGACTGGCAATGATAAAGATAGCCAGCGCAATATAGTCCACATATTCCATGATTCCGCCGAAGATGGCAGTAAACCATCCCCACTCATGGAAGCCTCCCAGCATCAGCAGTACAAAGGGTATTATCAGTATTACCCGAAAAATAGTCAGTTTATTAGGCAGATTCATAATTATTCTCCTTCCTCGTGATAAATCTCACCGATCAGATCGTATTCGTTAGAGTCCGTTACCAGGACTTCCACAAAATCGCCGGTCATCAAAGTAGCCGTGGTATTTAAGAACAGGTAGCCGTCTACATTGGGCGCATCGCGGTACGTTCTTGCGACATAAGCATCCTCGTCAGCAATTTTCCCCTCTATCATGACAGTCAGCACACGGCCGGTCATGTCTTCTGCTTTTTCAAAAGCAATTTCCTGTTGAAGCTCCATCAGTTCTTCCTGACGCGCCTGCTTAATTTCTTCTTCAATCTGGTCAGGCATGATGGCCGCCGGTGTATCTTCCTCCTGAGAATAAGTGAAGACTCCCAGTCTGTCAAATTCCATCTCGTCCACAAATGCCATCAGTTCTTCATGATCTTCTTCGGTCTCACCGGGAAATCCGGTAATCAGGGTAGTTCTCAGACAGATGTCCGGAATCGCCTCCCTCAGCTTCGTTACAATATTTCTCAGCTGCTCATTGTCGGTTCTCCTGCCCATGCGCTTCAGGATCCTGTCGCTGGCATGCTGGATCGGGATATCCAGATAGTGGCATACCTTAGGTTCCGTGGCGATCACCTCGATCAGCTCATCTGTAATTTCCTCCGGATAACAGTACAGAATTCTGATCCAGTAAATACCGCTTGCTTTCGCCAGTTCCTGTAAAAGCTTCGGCAACATCTTCTTTCCGTAAAGGTCCATGCCGTACAGAGTGGTCTCCTGAGCTACCAGAATCAGCTCCCTCACACCGCTTTCGGCCAGTTCTTCTGCTTCTTTCACAAGTTCTTCCATGGGCACACTGCGGTAATTGCCCCTTACTTTGGGAATAATACAGTAGGTACAATGCTTGTCGCAGCCCTCTGCAATCTTCAAGTAAGCAAAATGTCCTCCGGTGGTCACGATTCTCTTGTGTCCGATGACAGGTGCCGCATTGATGTCCTGATAATGATTCTGACTCTTTCCTGCCAGGACCTCATCTACCGCTGCCACGATCTGATCAATGGCAGTGGTTCCTACAATGGCATCCACCTGGGGAATCTCCTGCTGGATTTCCTCACGGTAACGCTGTGCCAGACAGCCTGCAGCAATCAGTGCCTGAATCTGTCCCTCATCCTTAAGCTGTGCCATTTCCAGCAAAGTATTAATACTCTCTTCCTTGGCATCGTTGATAAAACAACAGGTATTGACTACTACAATATCCGCTTCCGTTTCATCATCCGTGAAGCTGTAACCTTTCTCCCGAAGCATGCCTAACATCATCTCGGAATCCACAAGGTTCTTATCACAGCCAAGGGAAATAAACAATATATTCATGTATCGTAATCCTTTCCAAACTTACCGGTATCAGCCGTCATACGCACAAGAAGCAGAAACAGGACTGACCGGCTTCTGCTTCTCTCTGCGTCCGTAAATACCTTCTGTATTCCTTACGCGTTCTCTTCGTCACCAAGAATCTTAATCTTGCCCTGATTCAGCTCTTCCACAGCTACAGACAGGGGCTTGTTGGTTCTCTCAGGTACCAGAGCCTCCTCACCGGCAATCAGCTGTCTTGCTCTCTTTGCAGTAGCCATAACGATGGAATAACGGCTGTTTACTACAGGTGCCTCACCGGGCTCTACCTCACTGTTTACTACTTTCATTAAATCGGAATAAGATGGATGTAACATTATTCTGCTCCTTTCGAAAACTCTTTGAGTTCTTCTCTGATTTCTTTTATAAATGTTTCTCTGCGCACGGGTGCTTTGCGGGCCGCCTCAACAAGACCGTTGATTTCCTCCACACACCGCTCCAGGTTGTCATTCACTACTATATAATCATAGGCTTCTATGCCTTCTGATTCCTCATATGCTCTTGCCAGACGCTTACTTATCACTTCCCGGCTCTCTGTACCTCTGCCCACCAGTCTGCGCTCCAGTTCTTTGGCATTGGGCGGTGTTACGAACAACAGCAGGCTCTCCGGGAACTTCTCTTTTACCTTCAAAGCGCCCTGGATTTCGATCTCCAGGATGACATCCTTGCCGGCTTCCAGCTGTTCCTCTACATATTTTCTGGGCGTTCCATAGTAATTATCACAGTAACGGGCATATTCAATAAAACCGTCCCGGGCAATCTTCTCTTCAAACTGTTCTTTTGTGGAGAAAAAGTAGTGTACACCGTCAATTTCTCCGTCTCTCGGGCTCCTCGTGGTCATAGACACGGAAAGAGCATAATTATCATAGGTCTGCATTAAAAGCTTCATCAGCGTCCCTTTGCCTGCTCCGGAAAAGCCGGACACAACAATCAGAATTCCCTTATGCTTCATCTGCATTCTCCTCTCTCTGTTCAGGTTGGATTTTCCCCGATGCACTCTCCGGCTCGGACATGGCTCTGCCTGTGATAGTCTCCGGCAAAAGTGCCGAGAGGACAATCTGGCTGTTCTCCATCACCAGTACTGCCTTCGTCTTACGTCCCTGGGTTGCATCGATAGCCATCCCTTTCTCTTTCGCATTCTGTACCATGCGTTTCACCGGTGCAGAATCAGGACTGACAATGGCAATAATCTTGGAGGTATTCACCATATTGCCGAATCCGATGTGAATCAGTTTATTCATGTCAGGTTCCTTCCTATTCAATATTCTGGATCTGCTCTCTGACCTTCTCGATCTCGGTCTTAAGCTCAATGGCACAATTAGATACTGCCAGATCATTGGCTTTAGACAAAATCGTATTGGCCTCCCTGTTCATCTCCTGGGCGATAAAATCAAGCTTTCTTCCGATACTTCCGCCCTCTGTCAGTGTATTCTTGGTCGTCTCAATATGGCTTCTTAAGCGTACCAGTTCTTCGTCCACACAGACTCTGTCAGCCATAATGGCCACTTCTGTCAAAAGTCTGCCTTCGTCAATCTGTGTATCTCCCAGAAGTTCTTTTACTTTTTCAACCAGTCTGGTATGGTACTCCTCCAGAATCTGGGGGGATCTCTCTGTAATGAAATCTACCAGTTCCAGCATTCCGTCCAGCTTTGCGATCAGATCGTCCTTAAGGTGTTCTCCTTCCACGATCCTGGTCTGCACAAATCCCTCTGCAGCACCTGCCACAGCCTTTTCCAGTGACTTCCACAGCTCTTCTTCATCCATGGTCTGCTCTTCCATGGTAAAGACCTCCGGATACTTGGATAATGTAGAGACTCTCACATCATTATCCAGCTGGAACTCTTCTGCCATCTGGTCCAGATACTTAAGATATTCCGCAGCCACATCCCGGTTGTAACGCACCGTGGTATTGCTTTCGCTGAAATCCTCATAGGTGATGAAGATATCAACTTTGCCTCTGGAAATATACTTTTTCAGTTCTGTACGGATAGAAGATTCAAAAAAATTAAGCTTCTTGGGCATCTTAATATTGACGTCCAGATACCGGTGGTTCACAGATTTCATCTCCACCGTGAATTTGCGATTATTCTCGGCTATTTCACATCTGCCGAATCCTGTCATACTCTTTATCATATGTGCTCCAATCTTAAGAGAGACGTTGCGGTCCGGTTGCCAGATGAAATACGAGCACCGGACTGCTGCTTACACTTCTTCTTATTATATGATAACTTTCGGCCATCGTCAAGAGGGGTTCCTTTTTTCCGTGTAATCTGGTATACTATTAATTACAGTTCACTCGTCAGCCACGGGCAGGAAAAGCGCATGCTTGCATGCGGCTTTTTCTGCCTGGGCTGACGAAGGGAGCGCCAGATTATGAGCAAAAATAGTCGCGAAGCGACGAAGCGCGCCGCAGGCGCAATTTTGCGAATGGCGCGGAGTGAACTGTAGCTACTATTAGTTACAAGTTTTAGATTGATGACAATAATAACACGAAAATATAGAGGTAATGTAAAATGGCGTTTGATGGAATAACGATTGCTAATGTGGTGAACGAGATGAGGCGTGAGCTCCTAGGGGGGCGGGTTTATAAGATTGCGCAGCCGGAGGGGGACGAGTTGCTCTTGACGGTGAAGACAGCAAAGGGACAGAGACGGGTGTTTATTTCGGCGGGGGCTTCGCTGCCTTTGATTTATCTGACGGATACGAACAAGCCAAGTCCCATGACTGCACCGGGATTTTGTATGTTGTTAAGGAAGCATCTGCAGAATGGAAGGATCGTGGATATTTCGCAGCCGGGTCTTGAAAGAATCATTCATATCGATGTGGAGCATCTGGATGAGATGGGGGACCTGAAGCGTAAGCGGCTGGTCGTTGAGATCATGGGAAAGCATAGTAATATTATCTTCTGTAATGAGGATGATATGATTCTCGACAGCATCAAGCATGTTTCGGGATTGGTCAGCAGCGTCCGGGAGGTTCTGCCGGGGAAGCCTTATTTTGTGGCGCATACGCAGGATAAATTGAATGCTTTGGAGACGACTTTTGCAGAATTTCGGGCGACGCTGTCTTCACGGCCTATGGCGGCTTTTAAGGCAGTCTATTCCAGCTATACCGGTATCTCTCCCATTCTGGCGCAGGAGGTGTGTTATGAGGCGGGTATCGATGGGGAACAGCCTACTGCGGCGCTGAATGAAGCGCAGTATCAGGCCTTGTATGCCGCCTTTGACAAGATGGTTCAGGCGGTCAAGAAGGGGGAGTTTGCACCCAATATCGCCTACACAGGTTCCCAGCCGGTTGAATTTGCTGCCTTTCCTCTTACCATGTATACTCATGGGAATGATCACATTGTGGCTTATGAATCCATGTCGGCACTCCTGGAGGCTTATTATGCGGAAAAGAATACTTTGACACGTATTCGCCAGAAGTCTTCTGACCTGCGCAGAATCGTGCAGACTGCTCTGGAGCGTAATGTCAAAAAATATGATCTGCAGTGCAGACAGATGAAGGATACTGAAAAGCGGGATACTTACCGGATTTACGGTGAACTCCTGAACACTTACGGTTATAATATTGAACCGGGCAGTAAGTCCATGGAAGCATTGAATTACTATACCAATGAGATGATCACCATTCCTCTGGACCCGACTATGACCCCTCAGGAAAATGCGAAAAAGTATTTTGACAAATACAGCAAAATGAAGCGTACTTATGAAGCATTGTCCGAACTGACCGAACAGGTAAAGGAAGAAATCGATCACCTGGAATCTATCAGTGCTTCTCTGGATATCGCACTGCTTGAAGAAGATCTGGTGGAAATCAAGGAAGAGCTGACAGAAAGCGGCTATATCAAACGAAAGAGCGGTACGAAGAAAGCCAAGGTGACCAGCAAGCCCTTCCACTATATCAGCAGTGACGGTTTTCATATTTATGTAGGAAAAAACAATTATCAGAACGACGAGCTCACCTTTAAATTTGCCACCGGCAATGACTGGTGGTTCCACGCCAAAGGCATGCCGGGTTCTCACGTTGTAGTAAAGTCGGAAGGTGCCGGGGAATTACCGGACAGGACTTTTGAAGAGGCAGGGCGCCTGGCTGCTTATTATTCCAAGGGGCGCGGTCAGGATAAAGTAGAAATCGACTACATCCAGAAGAAACATGTAAAGAAGCCCAATGCTGCCAAGCCGGGATTCGTAGTATACTATACCAATTATTCTTTAATGATTGATTCGGATATCACAGGGATTACACAATTATCATGACATTAAAAGGCCGCTGTAAAATGAACACTCCTCATTTTGCAGCGGTCCTCTCTTACGGGCTGTTTTTCACGATCTTTTCCACACCAGCTTTGTCTGCTGTCACTTTGTTCGCTTTGTCTGCCTTACTCTCCCAGCAGAACTTCTCTGTTGGTTCCATAGAAAATATCATCATGACCTGAAATCAGTTTTAAGAATTCTTCAAATCTGTCCCATGTATTATGAATATCAAATTCATAGCTGTGTCCCCAGACATACAATATCTGACGTTCCTCTGAATTGCTCTCTAAAAACTTCTTGCCCACTTCAAACATTTCATCCATATTCATGTGATACACCGTAGGTTTGAACTGATACAGATCCTGCTGTACTGCAAATCCCTGATTGCATACAGTAGTACGGGAATATTTTACACCGGTTCGCTCTTCAATCAATTTGGCAGCATGTTCCGTAAAATTCACACCACCGCCGGGATAAGCCATTCCCACGACTTCATATCCCGCCAGACGGCTCAAATTCCGGCGATCCTGTTCCACCTGTCTGACGATTTCCTCATCATCCGTCATCTGTGCCAGATTCGGATGCGTCAGGGTGTGTACAGCAATTTCATGTCCCGCATAAATTTCCCTTACTTTCTCAGGTGCCACCTTGATATGATCCACCCGAACACCCTCTCTGATCAGATGTCCATCCTTTCCCAGAAGTTCTGAATTCAGATTGAAAGTAGCCTTCACCCCATATTTGTTGAACATCTCAATCAGGCGAATATCCTGAGTCACTGCATCATCATAACTGAACGTAACTGCCTTTTTCCAATTGTACATTTCTCTGCTCTCCTTTTTATTATGAATGCCTGCCTTATTTCATCAGCCTGCACTTCTTCGCTGCCTTTACAATAAGATAACCTTTTGGAATGCTCCTCAGTTCCTGCTCTTCCACACCTCTGAATGCAATCAACAGGACAAAATACACACAAACAGCCACTATAATAGACGGAACTACCGAAACAACGGTAGAAGATGTCAACAGGTACATCACATCATACACAGCCCACGCTGCCACTCCCATAAGGGCCGCAGACAAAAACGGTATCAGGAAAGACTTTACCCATTCCTGACGATATCCAATCGCCTTACGGACAGATATCTGATTCAGAATACACATCAGACCGGAATACACAACATTGGCAATTACCAGCGCATAAAGGTCCAGATCTGTCAGCATAAGCAGTCCCAGCAATACGCCTGTCTGCACTACCAGCGCAATGACTGCATTATAGATTGGTGTCTTGACCTTGCCGATTCCCTGCAGGATAGAGCTGCTCAGCGTAGACAGGGAGAAAAATACAACTGTAACAGCCAGTGCCTTAAGCAGATTCGCCGCCAGGTCCACCGTTTCTTTCTGTGGAAATAACAGCCAGGTAATCGGTTTTGCCAGTACCGCCAGCCCCACTGCAGACGGTATTGCGATCATCATCGTGGTTTTGATCGCCAGATTGATCTTACGGCGTGCCTGCCCGAAATCCCGTTGGGCCACCAGCTCTGCCACAGAAGGGATCATGGCGGAGGCCATGGAATTAGCAAAGGCTACCGGGATGTTGGCAATGGTCACCGCTTTATAGGAAAATACACCATAATTGGCGTAAGCCGTGGTTTCATCAATACTTTTTACAGAACGATACAGCTTTAAATACATCACAGAATTCAGAGATGTACTTAAGTTATACGCAGCCGTACTCAGGATAAATGGTGTTACTACCTGTGTTATGGTGCGTGTGATATCCTGATAAGAATCTACTTCCCGGGTTCTGTCTCTTCGAATCCGCTTATGAATCAGGCCCTTGTTCAACTGATAGATTCCCCACATGAACAAAAGTCCTGCCAGTACGCCGGCGCCGGTACCCATGGCACTTCCCATAGCACCGTACATGGCTTTCGTCGTCTCATAAGCAGCATAATATTTTGCGCTTGCTGCACCCAATACCATACCATATTGTGCAGGGCTGTTCTTCAGCTGCGCATCTATGATAATCTCGTTTCCTGCATCACCTGCGAAAATACTGATCAGCGCCATTGCAGCACCGATGCTGATCACCGCATTGGCAACCTGCTCCAGAATCTGAGATACCGAAGTCTGTATCATGCTCTTGTGTGCCTGGAAATAACCTCTGAGCACACCTAAAAGCCCATACAGGAATACCGTAGGGGCAAATACACGCAAGACCGGAATGGCGGCACCATCCACTAAAAGCCCTGCTCCAAAAAACAAAAACAGACTGGCAGCTCCTCCTATCACCAGCACATACCAGATGGAACATATAAAAATCCTGTGTGCATTGCGATATTCTCTCACCGCCAGCTTCTGTGCGATAACCTTGGAAATTGCAGAGGGGATACTGTACGAAGATATCAGCAGCACAATCGTATAAATACTGTATGCCGCCTGATAATATCCACTTCCCAGATCCCCTATAACTGCAGCCAAAGGGCTCCTGTACAAGAGCCCTATGATTCTGCTGATTAAACCTGCTGCGGCCAGGATACTGGCCTGAACAAGAAACGATTCTTTAGAACCTCCCCTGTTATTTACATTTTTGTTACTGTTATTAGCCATAATCTCTCATCAATCGATCAGCCAGTCGTACATCTCCTGATATTTTCTGGCGGATGCATTCCAGGAAAAGTCCGCAGTCATTGCTCTCTCTACGATCTTGTTCCATTCTTTCTTCTTATTGTAATAAATATTCTCTGCATAGCGGATGATATTCAGCATCTCATGTGCATTATAATTGGCAAAGCTGAAGCCGGTACCTGTACCTTCATACTCATTATAAGGCTCCACGGTATCTTTCAGGCCGCCGGTCTCACGCACGATAGGCACGGTACCGTAACGCAGGCTCATCAGCTGACTTAAGCCGCAGGGCTCGAACAATGACGGCATCAGGAATGCATCACAAGCCGCATATATCTTATGGGATAATGCATCAGAATAATAAATATTGGCAGATACCTTATCGGCATATTTCCAGTCAAAGTGACGGAAACAATTCTCATATCTCTCTTCACCGGTTCCCAGTACTACCAACTGGATATCATCCTGACATAACTCATCCATCACATAAGCGATCAGGTCGAAACCTTTCTGGTCTGTCAGACGGGATACGATACCGATCATCATCTTCTTATCATCCTGTCTTAATCCCAGTTCTTCCTGAAGTGCTCTCTTATTCTTGATCTTCTCCTTACGGAAATTATCCACATTGTACTGGCTTACAATGAACTTATCTGTCTCAGGATTGAAATCATCACAATCGATTCCGTTTACAATGCCTCGCAGATCATTGCTTCTGGCACAGAGCAGTCCGTCCAGTCCCTCACCGTAAAAAGGTGTCTTAATCTCTTCTGCATAGGTATTACTTACAGTAGTTACCGCGTCCGCATACACGATACCGCCTTTTAACAGATTGGCATTATTGTAAGATTCCAGTTTATCCCATGTAAAGTAATGCCAGGGAAGTCCTGTAATGCTCTGCACCGCTCTGGGCTCCCATCTGCCCTGGAACTTCAGGTTATGAATGGTAAATACCGTCTTCATCTTACTGTAAAACTCTTGCTGGCGGTACCAGGCATCCAGATATACCGGGATCAGACCCGTCTGCCAGTCGTGGCAATGAATCACATCCGGCTGGAAATCAATCTTTGGCAGGATCTCCAATGCTGCTTTCGAGAAATATGCATATTTTTCTATCTCATATAAGGCATTATCACCATAGGGCTTAAAGCCGCCAAAGTAACACTCATTATCAACAAAGTAATATTTGATGCCGTCTACTTCGGCTTCCAGGATTCCGACATATTCACTCTTCCAGTTGAAATCCATTTGGAAATTGGTAATCGGCTGCAGTTTATCCTTCATCTCCTGCTTCATGCAGGTGTACTTGGGAAGAACGACCCTGACATCGAAATTTTCCTTATCAATGCATTTAGGCAGGGAACCTACTACATCAGCCAATCCTCCGGTCTTTATAAAAGGCACACCCTCTGACGCTACAAACAGAATCTTTTTCATTTGAAATCCTCCAATACGATTGATATGCTGCTACATGTCCTATTATACATCAACAATTCATTCAAGGAAAGAGTTTTCAAAAACTTTCTTTAAAACGGTTCTCTGTATTTCAATCGTATCTTATCCGAAATCAGCGCAATGAACTCAGAATTGGTGGGTTTTCCTTTACCGGTATTGATTGTGTAACCGAAAAGTGCATCCAGAGTCTCCATTCTGCCTCTGCTCCAAGCCACCTCTATGGCATGGCGAATTGCCCTCTCCACTCTGCTGGGTGTGGTCTGAAATTTCTTTGCTATGGTCGGATACAATATCTTGGTAATAGAGCTTATCATACCTGGATCCTCCACAGACATAATGATTGCCTCTCTCAAATACTGATATCCCTTAATATGTGCAGGCACTCCGATTTCATGTATCATATCTGTCACATCCTGTTCCAGGTCACGGACGGGACCTGCCGGCTTCACTTCTTCGTGCTGTCCTGACTGTGCAGCACTTTTTCTAGTGGAGGGCACTGTAATCATAATCTGGAATTCTTTGTCTGCATTCATCAGATCTCCCAATATTTTGTATACTTTATCATTATCCTTTGTAGAAATAAGGTTCAGCTGCTCCATGATAATTTCCTCCATTTTCCTGACAAACCTTCAAAAATTTTGTTCCTTCCCATTATACGGTTGTTTTGTGCCTTTCTTCAACACCATCTCACCGCAACATCACCCAGAATCTGGCAGGAACTGGGAAAAACCGCTTTTTTTCTTTTTTCTTCTCCTGTTTTCATCCTATATCCGCCCAAATATTACAAATTTTTTAATTGAGAAATTTGGTGTTTTACGCTATACTGACATCATACGAGTTTTAAACGGAAAGGATGAAACCGACTATGATCAAACAGGAAATTTCTGAAATCAAGAAATTATTCACTCAAAACAATTGCTCCATCACCCGCATCTGCGGCTGCTATGTGGATGGAGAGAAAAATAAGAAAACCGAATTCAAGCAGGCATTTCTGGCACTCCCCGAAGAAGAGATGTTCAAATATTTTGAGATTCTCCGAAAATGTTTCTCCGGCTCTCTCGGTAAGAACATGCTGAATCTGGAGTTTCCTCTGGAGGCAGAGGAACAGGGCGGTCCCCACGATCTTCTGCTGCGTCTTCGTGACAGTAAATTAAAAGATGATATACTGCTGGATACTTTTTATGACAAGATCATTGAGACCTACGAATATGTGGGAAATTATCTGATCCTTGTCATCCATGATGTCTACGATGTTCCGGGCAAAACTACAGATGGCATCGAAATGGAGGATGCTTCCGATGAGATTTATGAGTACATATTGACCTGTATCTGTCCGGTTAATCTGTCCAAACCGGGCTTAAGCTATAATGCGGAAGAAAATTCTTTCCAGAACAGAATTCGTGACTGGGTAGTGGCTATGCCGGAGACCGGCTTCCTTTTTCCCGCATTTAATGACCGCAGCAGCGATATCCACAGTGTGCTGTATTATTCCAAGGATTCAGAGGAGTTGAAGGAGAGCTTCGTAGACCAGATGCTGGGATGCCCGCTTCCGCTTTCTGCAGGTGGCCAGAAAGAGACTTTCCATGCCCTGGTAGAGGAGACACTGGGAGAAACCTGTGATGTGGAAATGGTTAAAAACATTCACGAGAAGCTGACGGAGATGGTAGAGGAACACAAGGAGGAACCGGAACCTCTTGTTCTTGCCAAAAATGAAGTGAAATCTCTCTTTGCAAGCAGCGGTGTTTCCAATGAAAAATTGGAGGAGTTCGATAAACACTTTGACGAGACTGCCGGAGAAAAGGCTACACTTCTGGTGGATAATGTGATCAATACCCGTTCTTTTGAAGTGAAGACCCCTGATGTGGTAGTGAAAGTTAAACCGGAACGCACAGATCTGGTGGAGACACAGGTCATCAACGGCCGCCGCTGCCTTGTCATCGCCCTGGACGGCAGTGTGGAAGTAAACGGTATTGTGGTGAGACAGAGTAACGTGGTGGATGAGGAGGAATAACTATCCGGCAAAACTTCTGTTCCTCGGTACCGATCAGTAAAATGTTCAATAAAAACAAATCAAAAACAGCGACATGTTCCGTTGGAAAACTTTCCCGGCAACATACCGCTGTTTCTTTCTATCTCTGTTTTATCCAGTTCTCATTTATATCCTAACTATTTATGTCCTCATTCCATCTCAAGCACTGTCTTACCGCTTTTCAGAGAGTCAGGTACATTGATGACACGCTGATTCTCAGATCCTCTGAACCTCAATCTGAGATTCTTCTGTGCAGCAATAAATTCGCCGTCCACCAGAACATCAATCTGCTCAAGCAAAGGCTGTACGTCCGTTTTGCCTTCTTCTATCCAGCGAAGCAAATCTTTCTCAAAAGTATAGCCTGTATAACACCAGACGGTCTTTTCCGGGAAACGTGCACGCACTTTCTTCACAAGGTCCAAAACCACAGGACGATTGGTATCTTCAAAAGGTTCTCCTCCCAGAAGGCTTAATCCACGGATATATTCATAATCCAGCGCATTTAAAATCTCCTGCTCCGTCTCTACCGTATAAGGCTGCCCATAGGCAAAATCCCAGGTCTCCGCATTAAAACAGCCGGGGCAGTGATGGGTACAGCCGCTTACAAAGAGGGACACACGGACTCCCGGACCGTTGGCCACGTCTGTTTTCTTAATCGATGCATAATTCATAGATGCAGCACCCTCGCCTTGATTTCTTTCGTTTTACCCGTATTCCAGAAATTCTCTCCCAGATATCCACAGGTTCTTCTGGTTACGTTCATCTTGGAGTGGTCCTTGTTGTGACACTGAGGACATTCCCATTCATTGTCATCATTAATCTGAATCTCTCCGTCAAAACCGCACACGTGACAATAATCGGATTTGGTATTGAATTCTCCATACTGAATGTTGTCATAGATAAAACGGATCAGTTCTTCAATGGCATCCACGTTATTGATCAGATTCGGCACTTCCACGTATGAGATAGCTCCGCCAAGGGACTTATGCTGGAACTGACTCTCGAAAGTAAACTTGCTGAACGCATCAATCGGCTCTCTTACATCGATATGATAAGAGTTGGTATAATAACCTTTGTCTGTGACGTTTTCGATATCGCCGAATTTCTCTTTGTCAATCCTTGCAAAACGGTAGCAAAGTGACTCTGCCGGTGTGCCGTAAAGGCTGAAGCCCAATCCGGTCTCTTCTTTCCATTTTGCTGCAGTATCTTTCAGCTTGTCCATGACTCTCAGTGCAAATTCCTTGCCTTCCGGTGTGGTATGACTGCAGCCTTTCATAACATATGTCGTCTCATAAAGGCCGATATAACCCAGAGACAATGTAGAATATCCGTCATGAAGGAACTTGTCAATCTTCTCACCTTTTTCCAGGCGGGCAATGGCACCGTACTGCCAATGGATGGGGCTTACATCCGACACAATGCCTTCCAGTGATTTATGTCTGCACATAAGTGCCTCAAAGCACAGCCCCAGACGTTCATCCAGAAGCTTCCAGAATTTCTCTTCATCACCATTGGCCAGAATACCGATCTGAGGAAGGTTCAGGCTTACAACGCCCTGATTGAAACGTCCTTCCCATTTATACTTACCGTTTTCATCCTTCCAGGGGGACAGGAAAGAACGGCAGCCCATACAGGAGAATACTTCTCCTTCATAATTCTCTCTCATCTTCTTGGCAGAAATATAATCAGGATACATTCTCTTAGCAGAACACTGTGCTGCCATCTTAGTCACATAATCATATTTTCCGCCCTTTAAGCAGTTATTTTCATCCAGTACATAAACCAGCTTGGGGAACGCGGGTGTTACATATACACCCTGTTCGTTCTTGGTACCCTGGATACGCTGGCGCAAAATCTCCTGAATGATCATAACAGTCTCTTCCACATATTCATCTGTATCATCAATATGTAAGAACAATGTTACGAAAGGAGACTGTCCGTTGGTGGTCATCAGCGTGTTAATCTGATACTGTATGGTCTGGACGCCGCTCTTAAGTTCATCACGAAGACGCAGTTCCACTACTTTCTCCATGGTCTCCCGGTCCATGCTGTCTCCGAATTCCTCTACCAGCTGGGCCCTGAATTTTTCACGGCTCTTTCTCAAATATTTACCCAGATGCTTGATGTTGACAGACTGTCCGCCATACTGATTACTTGCGACTGCAGCGATAATCTGTGTGGTTACGGTACATGCCACCTGGAAGCTCTTGGGTGACTCTATCATCTTACCATTGATAGATGTCCCGTTATCCAGCATATCCTGAATATTGATCAGGCAGCAGTTGAAAATGGGCTGGATAAAATAGTCTGCATCGTGGAAATGAAGTACACCGTTATCGTGAGCCAGCGCAATATGCTCCGGCAGCAAAAGTCTCCTGGTTACATCTCTGGATACTTCTCCGGCGATATAATCACGCTGAGTGGAAGCCAGCCTTGTATTTTTATTGGAATTTTCTTCTGCCAGCTCCTTATTCTCATTACGGATCAGCTTCAGAATAGATTCATCCGTGGTGTTGGACTTACGAAGGAGGCTTCTCTGATAGCGGTATACGATATACTTCTTCGCCAGAGTATACTTATTGTGTTTCACCAGATCTGCTTCGATCATATCCTGGATACTCTCTACGGTAAGTCTGTCCATATGGAGCTTCTCAACGTCTGACAGAATCTCTGCAATAATTTCCTCGCTGGCACGCTCTTTCTCCTCTACCTCATTGTTAGCCTTACCGATGGCTGCTACGATCTTCTCTGCCTCATAAGGCACTACACGTCCGTCTCTCTTCTGAATCTTCATCACTTCAAATCAATCCCTTTCCCGCACAATTCGCGGCCGCACCTGTCAGTCCAGATACGGCCGCGAATTCATACATATAGTTCTTTACTCGTACTTTAGTACTACATCTAGTATTTCGCTTTTGCCTCGCATCAATATCTTGTATATCTATTATAGTCAATGCTTGGACAAAATGCAATAGCTTTTTTTGCTTCTCACAATGAGACCGGGTGCAAATCGGCTGTCTGCCTTGCATTCCCGGTCAAAAAATTTTTTATGCGTATAGAAAGATACGGATTAATAGTCTGCTCAGCAGTACCCACAATGCTCTTTAACATGGGTAACCACCACAGCACATTCCGCCACCGCCGCAGCAGAAATTACAAACCATGTTGGCAATACATAATTTCATGCAGATATCACTGCTGCCGAAAGTAGGATAGCCATATGACGCCTGCCGCTGCTCATACCAGGTGCCCCCACTTTCAAATCTGCGCACCAGACTCTGATAATCTGCATTGCCCGGTTCCAGTGAACTGGCACGTCTGGCATGCTCAAGCGCCGCCACATTGTTGCCCATTCCGGAGTGGGCAATGGCACTGTAATAGTACCATCTTGCGTTTCGCTCCTGCTGCCCCATACCATCCAAGGCATTACGAGCCTCTTTATAGTAACCGTTACGGATATAATTGCCTGCTGCACGCAGATGCGGTTCCTCTTCATACCCCGTACTGTTCCCGGAGCTATAACCTCCGAATCCGCCAAAACCACCGAATCCGCCAAACGGATCTGATCCATAACCGCCTTGTCCGCCGTAACTGCCGTACCCGCTTCCGTAACCGTTACCACTGCCTGAGCTGCCATAACCGGAACCACCGTAGCCTGCACCGCCATAGCCTCTGGAGCTACCCGGCCCATAACTGCTGTATCCTTCCGTCCGCTCTTTCATGATCTGCTGATACGCCGCCTGAATCTCTTTAAATTTCTCCTCTGCCTGATCCTTGTTAGGATTGTTGATATTCGCATCGGGATGGTACTTGCGGCTCAGCGCTTTATATGCTTTTTTAATTTCTTCTTCCGAGGCGTTCCTGGACACACCAAGGACGCTATATGGATCATTCATGTACCTCTCCTTTTGACTGACCTCTTTTTTCTCTTACCGTCTCATAACGGTACCAGACACCAGAATACAATATATTTCGTAAGATTTCAACATTTTCCAATATAGGAAGTTTTTCAAATTCCTTACAGCATTCTGACATCATCATGGTCAATATCGTTCTGCATTCCTCTTCAAAATCAGGACAATCATATTTCTTTTTCAGAGGATTATAAGTTCCCTTTTTGATATCTGCCTCTACATCCTCATAGGCATCCATCAGATAAATAAATTTACCAAGATAAAAGGCAAACCTGGATAAATTCTCTGTCCATTCATCTTCCCTGCAGACCACAAGCTGAGTCATGACCTGTCCGAAAAGTCCTGCCATTGTGTCGATATCTCCTTTACCGGACTTCTCCAATTCAGACATATCATGCATCAGCAGATCAATCTTTCTGAATTTATCCATATACATTTGACGCGCTTTTTTCGTCTTCCCTTCCAGTACCTTACCATAGACCAGCTTCAATGCTTTTCTCTCGTCCTCCCAGTCATCCAGGCATTTATAGTAAGTGAAAAGTACGTTCATATCTGCCATGTAATCGGTAAAAACATTAATTCTGGTCGTATGATTTTCAAAGGGATGGGCAATACATTTACAGCTTGATACCTCTGTCTCAGGCTCATAAAGCCCTGACAAAAGCATCAGCAAAAAAGTCATATCATAGCTCAAGGAAAGCTGTCCTGCTACACCGTATTTCTCCTTCAGTTTCCGACACAAACCGCAATAGTAGGAGTGATATACATCAAATTCCTTAAACTTCATCTCCGCCTTATTGACGATGATATATCCAAACATGAAGCACCTCCGTCAGCTCTTCTTAATAAACTTTGTTCCACACTTCTGGCAACGGATTTCGATCTTTCCCCGACCTCTGGGCACCCTTATCTTCTGTTTGCAGTTAGGACATTTATAAATGTGATGGGTCTTGCTCTGAGCCAGCTGTTTTTTCTTACTTTGAAACCAGTTTCTGACCTTCGCTTCTTTCTGCAGATACCACTGATTCTCACCGGCTCTCTGATATATTTTCCTGGAAAACATTCTGTAATATGCATAAATCATGAACATCACTGCGAATAGATAGAAAACATTCAGACCAAACATAGATAACACCAGGCACACCAGCGCCACGATCATCAAAAACTGATTGAATCTGTCATTTCCATATCTGCCGCGCATAAATTGACTTAATTTCTCTCTCATTCTTTTGCCTCTCATTCTGCAGCTTGCTTCTGCATATCTTTGTACCTATCCTACTCCTCTCTCACCATATTTACAATATTTACTTTCTAAACATTTCTAAAAAAAGTGTAAAGTGGGAGGGATGAGGCGAGGGCGATGTGGGGTTCTATCTTACGCACAGCTCCAATAGTTCCACGCATTTATCTATACCGAGGCTGCCGCTGTCCAGGACAAGGTGGTAGTTGGCAGCATCCCGCCAGTCTTTGCCGGTGAGGACTTTATAGTAGCTGTTACGCCGTTTGTCGGCACGCCGGATGACGGATTCTGCGTTATCCGGGGAGATTCCGTATGAGTCGATGGCACGTGCATGGCGCTTCTCGTTGCTGCTTCTGATGAAGACTCTGAGCACGTCCTCACGGTCCTTTAAGGCATCTACTGCACAGCGGCCTACGATGACGGCAGGCGTCTGGGTAATTTTCCGGATGATCTCCGATTCTGTCAAAAACAACGCCCCTTCATTGCTCATGGTTCCGTTACCGCCCTTTGCCATATTAGCAAGACCCGCCATGGTATACATAGAGAAGAGAAAGCTTCCGTTGGACTTCTCCTCAATCCCCTCCAGATACGCTGTGCTGGTGCCCAATTCTTTGGCTGCCAGTTCCAGGATTTCCCTGCCGTAGCAGGGGATTCCCATGCGTGCTGCCAGCTTCTCACCGATTTCTTGTCCGCCGCTGGCATATTCTCTTTCAATTGCAATAATATGATATTTCACTTCTGCTAATCCTCCTTGCCTTCCTGTCAGCCTGCCGTATCAAACTGGCTGTTATAAAGCTCCGCATAAAAACCGCCCTGAGCCAGCAGTTCTTCATGGTTGCCGCTTTCGATGATATCACCATCCTTCATGACAAGAATCAGGTCGGCATTCTTGATGGTAGACAGTCTGTGAGCAATGACGAAAGAAGTTCTTCCTTCCGTTAATTTATCCATTGCCTTCTGAATCTGAATCTCGGTTCTGGTATCTACGGAGCTGGTTGCTTCGTCCAGGATCAGAAGCGGCGCATTTTCGATCATGGCTCTGGCTATGGTGATCAGCTGCTTCTGTCCTGCCGACAGATTGGCCTTATCGTTTAAAACGGTATCATATCCCTGTGGCAGTGTCTTGATAAAATGGTGGATACCTACTGCCTTACATGCTTTCTCTACATCGGCATCACTGACTCCCTTTTTGCTGTAAACAATGTTGTCACGAATGGTTCCTTCAAACAGCCAGGTATCCTGCAGTACCATACCAAACAGATCATGAATGTTCTTTCGTGTCAGATCAGCGGCAGGTACGCCATCCAGCAGAATTTCACCGCTGTTAAGTTCATAGAAACGCATGAGCAGGTTTACCATGGTGGTCTTGCCCGCACCGGTAGGACCTACGATTGCAATCTTCTGTCCCGGTTTTGCATGGGCTGAAAAGTCATGGATGATGATTTTCTCCGGATCATAGCCGAATCTGACATGCTTAAATTCCACATCGCCTCTGGCATCCTCAAGCATTGTAGTCTTATGGCTTTCATCCTCCATCTCTTCTCCTTCCAGGAATTCGAATACACGCTCACTGGCTGCCGTCATGGACTGCATGCTGGTCATAGCCTGCGCGATCTGGTTTAAGGGATTGGTAAACTGTCTGATATACATCATGAACGCCACGATGACACCAAAGGATATCTTTCCCTTTAATACAAGAGCGGCACCGCATACACAGACTGCCACGTATCCGAAGTTACCGATGAAGCTCATGATAGGCATCATCAGACCTGACAGAAACTGACTCTTCCACGCACTTTCATATAATCTGTCATTGATGGCTGTAAATGTCCTGATAGCAGCTTTCTCTCCGTTATATGCCTTCACCACATTGTGGCCGGAATAAATCTCTTCAATATGTCCGTTGATATGTCCCAGTTCTCTCTGCTGGGTCACAAAGTGCTTCTGTGACTTACCCATGATGGTGAACATGAATACAAATCCGATACAGGTTGAAAGGATCGCTACAATGGCCATGATCCAGTTGGTATAAAACATCATGAAGAGCGCCCCTAAGAACATGGTCAGTGCAGAGAACAGAGATACGATACTCTGACTCAGACTCTGTCCGATGGTGTCCACATCATTGGTCACACGGCTCAGTACATCACCATAGCTGGTCTTGTTAAAATAACTCAATGGCACCTTGTTGATTTTAACAGAAATATCTTTTCTGAGCTTCCTGGTCAGGTACTGTGTAACCGTAGTCATAGTAAAGGACTGTATATAAGAGAACACCGCACTGATTCCGTACAGGAAGATCAAAGTAAAACCAATCTCTTTCACAGCGTCCATATCCACGCCGGCAATAATACCGTTGCTGATGATATCCGTCATATCGCTGAGCTTATCCGGTCCGATCAAAGAACAGATAGAGCCCGCCATGGCAAGCAGTGTTGCGAAGATGATAAACGGTATAAACTGCCTGCAATATACTACCATTTTGCTAAATGACTTCTTAAAATCCTTAGGCTTCTCTCCTCTTCTGGGCCCCGGTCCATGGCCACCCGGACCTCCCGGACCACCTGGTCCTCCCGGTCTGCCCGGTCCATGTCCGCCAAAGCCCGGACCGGCAGATTCCTGTACGGGGCTGTCACTTTTTATTTTCCTTCTTTCATCACTCATTACGCAAGCTCCTCCTTTGACAACTGGGACAAAGCAATCTGCTGATATACTTCGCAATTCTTCATAAGCTCTTCATGGGTACCGATTCCAACCGCTCTTCCCTCTTCCAGGACAATAATCTTATCTGCATTCTTAATGGTACCGATACGCTGTGCTACAATAAGAGATGTGGTATCCTTTGTCTCCTTCTTCAATGCTTTCCTGAGAACCTTATCTGTCTTATAGTCCAGTGCAGAGAAAGAATCATCAAAGATATAGATTTCCGGCTTCCTGTAGACAGCTCTTGCAATTGCCAGCCTCTGCTTCTGACCACCGGAAATATTAGTTCCGCCCTGGGCGATCATGGCCTGATACTGATCTTCCATTTTCTCTACGAACTCTTTACCCTGAGCGATTTCTACCGCTTTCTCCACTGCATCCTGAGCAGATTCTTTTCTTCCATTATCTCCGTATGTGACATTACTTTCCACGGTACCTGAAAACATGACAGCTCTCTGTGAGACATAACCTAATTTATTATGCAGGGCCTCCAGCGTATAATCTTTGACATTAACACCATCCACCAGAACTTCTCCCTCTGTAGCATCATAAAATCTGGGAAGCAGATTGACCAATGTGGATTTACCGCTGCCGGTGGCTCCGATAAACGCGATGGTCTCTCCTTTCTTAGCCTGAAAAGTGATATCTTTCAACACATAATCCGCCGCATCCGGATACTTGAAGCTGACATTCTTAAATTCTACAGTGCCTTCCATTCCGGCCTTTCCTTCTGTCACAGTTCCATCCTTGATTTTGGACTCAGTATCAAGCACCTCATTGATACGCTTGATGGACACGCTTGCTCTGGGAAGCATGATAAAAATCATCGTCAGCATCATGAATGCCATCACCACTTGCATGGCGTAGGAGGAGAATACCACCATATTAGAGAACAATTGAATTCTTGTATCGATTGCACCCGCCTGGTGAATGAGCATGGCACCGATCCAGTAAATGGAAAGCGTCAGACCATTCATAACAATATTCATACCTGGATTCATGATTGCCATGACACGATTGGCAAACAGGTTATTCTGTACCAGTTCTTCATTAGCCCTGTTAAACTTTTCTTCCTGATATTCTTCTGCATTATATGCCCGCACGACTCTGATACCTGTCAGATTTTCTCTGGTAACACGGTTCAAGTTATCAGTCAACTGCTGCACTTTTCTGAATCTTGGGAGTGCGAATGTAACCGCTACGGCAATCAATAATAACAACAGCACAATTGCTGCGCCGGTAGCTGCCGTCCACTGCCAGCTCTTGTTGGAAATCTTCGTAATCGCCCAGACAGCCATGATAGGTGCCTTGATCATTACCTGCAGCCCCATGGAGATCAGCATCTGTACCTGGGTGATATCGTTAGTAGAACGGGTAATCAGACTGTCTGTGGAGAAACCGTTGATTTCTTCCATGGAAAATGATTCTACCTTCTCAAACACTGCGGCTCTTAGCCTCTTTGAAAATCCTGCTGCCAGACGTGCTGCAAAGAATCCCACTGCCACCGCCAGGATCAGACTGCCGAATGCACATACAAGCATCTTGCCTCCTGCCGCAAACACCTGACTCATCTGGCTGCCTTCCGTCTGCACCAGTGCCGTAATCTCTGACATATAATCCGGCAGTCTCAGATCCAGTCCTACCTGACCTGCGATAAGGAATATACAGATCAGGACTACAAGCCAGTCTTCTTTCTTTAAATACCTGAAAATCTTAATCATTCTCTTTCCTTTCCGGCCATCAAAAGCCTCATATAGTTTCCTGTTCAAAATTCTTCTTTGCCTTACGGATCAGATATAAAAACTGCTCCAGCTCCTCATCCGTAAATCCCCCGGTCAGCCGTCTCTGCATCTGTTCTATGTTTTCCCAAAACATCTCCATATTGTGCTGAGACTGAACAGACAATGTTATCCGCTTTACCCTGGCATCGTGTTCCGCCTGCTCCCTGCGTATCAGACCCTTCTTTTCCATAATCTGAAGAACCTTGGAAATCGTGGACCTGCGCACATTCATCTGCTCCTCCAGTTCCTTCTGATATACTTCTCTGTCACGGTTCTCATAAAGATACCTCATGATGAACATGTTGGCACCGGAAAGTCCTTTTCCCGTATCAGGTACCGGCAGCTTATCTGCTTCTACCAGACTGTCCAGATAACGTTTCATCATATGTGCAAGGATCTGTAATTCAAAGGTAACCTCCGTAACTTTCTGATTGGATTCTGCTTCCATCCTTTTACCCTTCTCTGTCTCTTTTTGTTAGACATCCAACTGTCAGCACGCTAACTGTCAGCCATCTAGCAATTAGTATATACGATTATGTAAAATAATCCAACAAAAAAACTATAAACAATTATAAAGTTTATAGTTTTTCATCAGACGATATTCTTAATTAAATTATTACAAAATCAAAAAAACAATTCATTCCGTTTCCTGCCGAAGCAGACCTTTTCCATTTTCTGTGAAGCTGCCTGCACCATCTCCCCGTTCAGCTTCCTTGCCTGCTTCGGACAAACAGCGATACATCTCATGCAGGAAATACAGCGTTCTGCGTCCGTCTGACCGGGATTTTCCTTTGCAATGGCTCCTACAGGACAGCTGGCTGCACACAGGCCGCATGCACTGCATGTGTTATCTGCCTCCGGCTTAAATGTGGAACCTTTATATTCTTTATATGTATGATGGCTTCCGGGCAGTGGCTGAAGCCGCACAGCCTCTTCTGCCAGCCTCCCTTTCATTTTCTCTGCAAAACCAACAAGTTCGGCATTATCCTCCGCATCCGGTCTTCCTGCTGCAAACTGATGCATGATGGAATGCTCGGCAACGGCAGCCACCGCAGCTATCGGGCAGAAACCAGCCTCCTCCAATACATCCTGCAGTTCACTGAGCGTATCCTCGTAAGCACGATTACCGTACACACAAAGGAGGATCGCCCTGGAGCCATTGCCGGAAATCTGTTTCAGTCGTTCCACTGCGATACCGGGAACTCTGCCTCCGAAAGAGGGAACCGCAACGATACAGACATCTTCCGTTTTCCATACCATTCTGCCTATAGGCTGTGAAAGGTCCACTTCCGTCCACTCACTACCTATGTTTTCAGCCAAAATATCGGCTGCTTTTCTCGTCCCGCCTGTAGGGCTGAATATTACTTTATAGTATGCCATATATTATTCTCCTTCGGATTAAGTTTCCTACAGATACCTCACAACATCTTCCAGCTTCCTCTTAGGTACCACATAATCCCGGTTCTCATCCAGATAATATTTTACTGCATTGGGATCTGCAGGATCCTCAATATCTTCAACGTGGCTCACATGGGAAGGATAGCCGAATGCAACCACCGTATGAAGCTTCTGGTTCTCGTTAAGTCCAAACATTTCAGATAATACCGGCTTATTGCACGCTCCAATCATACAACTGCCCACTCCGTGATTCCATGCTGCCAGCGTCATATTGGAGATTGCCAGTCCTGCATCGGTGTCGCAATCCCTGTTGATATCCAGATTCTCTACCACGGCAATGAACAGTGTGGGCTGCTCATCCTCCTTGGGCTGTCCCTGTTCAGGAGGCAGATATCCTGCCCATCTGGTATAGGAAAATACTTTGTCTACTTTCTCCTTGCCCTGAATCACTACATAACTTAAGGGCTGCTTATTGGCGGCACTGGAGGCCAGTCTGGCTGCTAAGAGGATCTCATCTACAATCTCTTGAGAGATTTCCTTCTGCTCAAATCTGCGATAGGTTCGTCTTGTTTTTAATAATTCCATTAAATCCATCTTAGTTTCTCCTTTATCCCATAAAGCTCATATAAAAATAATACCACCAACAGTCAAATGAATCAACTGTTGATGGTTTATTTTTCAATACATTTATGTCTCTAATCAGATTTATTTCTGAGCAACGTCCTTCATAGAGAAGCTGATACGTCCCATCTTGTCCTTGCCAAGGCAGACAACGGTAACCATATCACCCAGTGTCAGCACATCTTCAACACGGTTGATTCTCTCTCTTGCGATCTTGGAGATATGAACCATACCTTCCTTGCCGGGAGCGAACTCGATGAATGCACCGAACTCCTTGATGCTTACTACTTTA
Source organism: Acetatifactor sp. (assembly GCA_045124375.1). GTDB lineage: Bacteria > Bacillota > Clostridia > Lachnospirales > Lachnospiraceae > Acetatifactor. The sequence continues at coordinate 2,872 of JBGVLR010000215.1, read as the reverse complement.
CCTCTGAAAATCTGGCCTTCTTCAAATTCTGTGGTAATGATCTTGATCATTTCTACAGCCTTGTCCATCATTTCCTTATCAGTTCCGCAGACAGATACCTTACCGTCATCGGTGATATCGATCTTAACGTTGGTACGGGCAATGATCTCGTTAATGGTCTTACCACGCTGACCTACTACTTCACCGATCTTCTCAGGATCGATCTGAATAGATATGATCTTAGGAGCGTAAGGGCCAACTTCAGTTCTGGGAGCCCCGATAGCAGGCTTCATGCAATTGTCCATGATGTACAGTCTTGCTTCACGACATCTTGCGATAGCACCTTCTACGATAGGTCTTGTCAGACCATGAATCTTAATATCCATCTGGATAGCCGTGATACCTTCGGTAGTTCCGGTTACCTTGAAGTCCATGTCTCCGAAGAAGTCTTCCAGACCCTGGATATCTGTAAGAAGTACGAAATCGTCATCGGTCTCACCGGTTACCAGACCACAGGAGATACCTGCTACCATCTTCTTGATGGGAACACCTGCTGCCATCAGGGACATGCAGGAAGCACAGGTAGATGCCATGGAGGTAGAACCGTTGGACTCGAAAGTCTCGGATACGGTACGGATAGCATAAGGGAATTCCTCTTCGCTGGGAAGTACAGGAATAAGTGCTCTCTCAGCCAGTGCACCATGACCGATTTCACGACGTCCCGGTCCTCTGGAGGGCTTTGTCTCACCTACAGAGTAGGAAGGGAAATTGTAATGATGCATATATCTCTTGCTTACTTCATTTTCATCCAAACCATCGATCTTCTGCTGCTCGGATAAAGGAGCCAATGTGCAGACATTACAGATCTGAGTCTGTCCACGGGTGAACATGGCAGAACCATGTACTCTGGGGATAATGTCTACTTCTGCAGCCAGAGGACGGATCTGGGTAATCTCACGGCCGTCAGGACGCTTGTGATCTTTTAAGATCATCTTACGAACGGTCTTCTTCTCATACTGATATACAGCTTCGCCCAGGATAGCCAGCCACTCTTCGTTCTCTGCAAAAGCTTCTTCCAGCTTAGCAGTGATCTCGCGGATGTTGCCTTCACGGGTCTGCTTATCATCAGTAAATACAGCTACTTCCATCTCTTCCGGAGTAACCAGTTTCTTCATCTCCTCGAACATTTCAGCAGGAATTGCGCAGCTTGTATATTCATGCTTCGGCTTGCCTGCTTCAGCTACAATCTTGTCGATGAAAGCGATGATGGTCTGGTTTACCTCATGAGCCCGGTAAATAGCCTCGATCATCTTAGCTTCAGGAATCTCGTTAGCTCCTGCTTCGATCATGATTACTTTTTCTTTGGTAGAAGCAACGGTCAGATTCAGGTCACCGTTCTTCCACTGCTCCTGAGACGGGTTGATGATGAATTCGCCATCAATCATACCTACCTGGGTCATAGCGCAGGGACCGTCAAAAGGAATATCGGAAATGCATGTTGAAATTGCAGCACCCAGCATAGCCACCAGCTCAGGACGGCAATCAGGATCCACGCTCATAACCATGGTGTTCAGGGTTACGTCATTGCGGTAATCCTTAGGGAATAAGGGACGCATAGGTCTGTCAATAACACGGCTGGTCAGAATTGCATTCTCACTTGCCTTGCCTTCTCTCTTGTTGAAGCCTCCGGGAATCTTACCTACGGCATAAAGCTTCTCTTCGTATTCTACGCTCAGAGGGAAGAAGTCGATTCCTTCTCTGGGCTTCTCAGATGCAGTTGCGGTACACAGTACTGTGGTATCGCCATAGTGCATAAATGCACAACCATTTGCCTGCTTGCCCACACGATTGATGTCTACAGAAAGTGTGCGGCCAGCCAGTTCCATTGAATAAGTCTGGTACATAGTATCCTCCATTCTGCCGTCTTGTACGGCTGTCTTCATCTGCCGCATTGTGCGGCCTTTACGCGAAACAGAAGATACCGAAACTACTGAAAAAAACAGGTAACACCTACCGGTTCCACATATTCTTTTCAGCGGTCTCGGGATTCAGTTCCGCTCCGCATGTCACTTTAGCACTGCGCTAAGAAAAATTTCCTTTTACGCAAGAAAACGGAGAGGCCGAATCTAATCGGACCTGCTCCGCCCTCAAACCAATGATTATTTTCTGAGACCCAGTTTTTCAATCAGAGCACGATATCTTGTGATATCCTTCTTCTTCAGATAACCAAGCAGACCACGTCTCTGACCTACCATCTTCAGCATACCACGACGGGAATGATGATCCTTGGGGTTCTCTTTCAGATGCTCGGTAAGCTCCTGAATTCTTGCGGTCAGAACTGCTACCTGAACCTCAGGTGAACCGGTATCACCGGCAGTTCTTGCATACTCATTGATAATAGCTGTCTTCTTCTCTTTGGAAATCATTGTAATATCCTCCTAAATAAAATAATTAACGCCGCGTCCTAAGGCTGGGTCGGAGTATCCCGAACCTGAGCACCGGCTAAGTTACGTGCGACTTAACTCACACTAAGGTATCATAACACAAGACACGCAAAAAGTAAACAACAAAATGAGTTTCTGACACACTTTTTTGCCTTTTTTGCAAGACCCAAAAATTGCAGACTTTATGTGGCCTGCATTACTTTTTACTTTATCAAACTATCAAACACCCGAGCTCTCAACATTGTTTTTCAGTTACAAGTTTAGGAAATGACCAATTGACGATATAATATATCAGCCAATCAACCACACAGGGTAATTGCATAAAATAAATTTTAATACAGGGAAGTGACCTTTGATAAGGCGCTTCCCTGTATTGTATAAGGATTACATTTTCTATCTTTAAAAGGTGACATTTCTCATATTGTATTGTATAATATACATATACTATA
>JBGVLR010000214.1:0-14865 GCA_045124375.1 Acetatifactor sp. | reverse complement strand
GGCGGAAATAGCCCTCTGTCTGGGGTCAAGAACGGCTTCCTGATGCACTTTTGAAAAAATCTACAGCAATATATTCAATTTTCAAGGATCATATCGAAAAAGGGCGTTAAGCTTTTACCCTTTTGTCGCTCAAATCATAATTATAACAGTTATGCAGAAACCATTAAGTACTCTGCAATTGTAATTGCAACAGTTCCTATTATGTGTGTGTATCCGTTTTTACAGAAGCATTTTACCAAGGGTGTAATGATAGGTGCTGTGAAAGGGTGATGGGGAGGTGCAGTTCTGGTACTGATTGCAGTATTAGTGCCGCTGTTTTGGATCGCAATCTATAATTTTGCCAGTGTGGATGATTTCGACTGCCCGCACGGTCCATTAAGATAGTAGTCTATGATCGGATGCTCGTTTGAGTTTGCGCGTGTTCATGATCATGAGCTGCCATATATCTGTGGATACCGTGCGGTTATTGCAAGGATTTAATACAATATCCTCTCAGGCACTGTCTCAGCCATCTGCTTATATCCTGCGGAACTGGGATGCAGATGGTCCCCGCTGTCCAGAGCCTTTGCAAAGGCACAAGGATTGCCGGCATCGCGCACCGCCCGGTCGAAGTCGATACAGCCATCAATCATATCTGTATGGCGGATCCAGTCGTTGTAAGCAGTACGCATTTCTTCCCGGAAAGGGGCATAGGTTCTCCAGCCTTCAATGGGCAGAAGTGTCCCTACATAAACCTGATATCCGAAAGATCTGGCCTGAGCGATGTACGTTTTCAGGCCCTCAATTAATTCGCCCACAGTTGGCAGGTCACTCATAGGGCGGAAAGGGTTCACATCTGTGCCTACAGGATGAATGATATCGTTAATACCCTGCTGAATGATTACAGTATCAGCACCGTCAGTAGGCACCTCATGAGCAAATCGCTTGGAACCCATCAGACCGTAAGATTCATAAGTAATACAGCTATATTCCCGAAGAATACGGGAACCGCTGGTGGCGCGTCTGATAATCGCCGTATGAGGGAACTGTTCCTTACAGCGCAGAGTCAGGAAATCCGGCCAGGCCTGAGCCGTAATAGAATCTCCGTAGCAGACAATCGTACGGTTCTTGATATCGGTATGAACTGATACATTGCTTAAAAAGTAAAACAAGTTCGTTTTTCGTGAAATATCAATGGAAATCTCTTCACATTCTGTCTGATCTCCCACAGCATATAAACCTTCTGATAATGGTCCGGAAGTATATACTGTAGAGCGCATTTGTGTAAAGTCAGCCAGGTAAAAGCTGACCAGAATAGTGCTCTGCGCACATATTTTACATGATAAAGGATCTGTTACGGCATGTTCACCGGCCGGAATGGTAACCTCAGATAAGCCGTTAAACGTAACGGGATAAAAAGATCCTTCTATCTTAAGAGTCGTTTTATGTATGGTAATGGCTTCGGTACCACAGTAATTGTCAAAGGTAAGCCGGATGGCATCCCCCGGAAACTGACAATAGATGGGATAACGAAGAGTGATATTTTTACTATAGCTTTCCGGCCTGTTTTCGCCGATAGAGACGGCATTTCCCCAGACGGAAGCCCAGTGCATGGAGTCGGTCATTTTTCTGTACCTTATTAACCCTTTCGTTTGCTTTTCATTTCCGTCTATTTTATCAAAACTCCTTTCAAATGTAAATAAACAGAATGAAGAAAGGAATGGTATCTTACTTACTTCGTAACAGTTCAGACGCGCCATTCGCAAAGCATCGCAGATGCTTTTGATTGCAGCCGGCGGCGCTCTCCGTCGCTTCGCGACTATTTTTGCTCATAATCTGGCGCTCAGTACAACCCTATACGTAAGCGCAAAATCATGCGAGCATGATTTTGCGCCTACGTCCAGGGTCGTCTGAACTGTTACCTTACTTCGCATCCGACATGGTCGGAGCATGTCCATATACCCTGCGATAAGCCTTATAAAAGGAATTGGAATTGGCAAATCCGCACTGCGAAGCAATCTCAGTAATGCTCATCTGGTTTTGTGCCAGCAATTCGTTAGCACGTTCCATACGCTTCTGTTCAATATAAGTGGATATTGTAATATTAGTCGCACTCTTAAATGCTTTCCGTATAGTGGAGGAAGAGCAATTAAAGTGGGTCAACAATGTGGTCAGGCACAAGTCATAATCTGTATAATGGGTATCAATATACTGAATCACTTCTTTGATGAAAGGATCAATATCTGACTGCTTACTTTCGTTGATGCGGTCGCAGAAGCGGCCAACAACTTCTGAAAGCTGGTTATACAGGGTATTTTCCCCATTTGGCTTAGCGGTCGAGCTGACACCGTAGTTTACGTGATAGGCCGGAACGTGTTCGTCTATGAATAGAAGCGGGTGCTCCTGCTTGATACAGTTTAAAATTGTCCGTATCATCTCGTACACAGATTTATGAAGCGCAGGATTCTCGGCATGGCTTAATTCTTCCGAATAAGTCTGCAGCAGTCCGAGAGCCATTTTCAGGTTGCCATAGGTAATTGCAGTATAAAGCGTCATCAATTCCGTCATGGCAAGTCCGGTTCTGGGAGACAAGCTGTCCACACAGTCCTCCACGGTACATACCTGGGTTTGGTTGCCTGAGAAAGAAAGACCATCCATGTCCCAAATCTGTCTATATGCTGCCGGCAGCTTTTCCAGATGGTGATAAATCCGGCTGGCAATGCAGCGGATGAAATAGTCTGGTTCTTCTCTGGTGATATTATCTACCACGAAGTCAAGGATTTTGCGATACGCTTCGAAGTCTTCTTCTGCGATCAATAACAATAGTTCTGAGTCGCTGATCTGCTGTTGGTAAGCATGGGGCAGCTCACTTTGCAGGAAAGACTGCAGGATGAAAAGCGGATCCCTGTAAAGGGTGGTTTCCTGATCTGTACGAGCCTGCAGTCGGATAAGCATCAGACAAAATCCTTTGGGAAAGTCCGGGAAATAAGAATAAAACTGTCTGATTTCCTTAGGGTTAACCAACTGTCCGTTGATTGCCTTTTCCAGGAAACGTGCCTGTAGGATCTTATGCTGCGTATCAATCGTGTTCTGATACTTTTCCAGATAGACATCAGCAGCCAGAATACTGCGGGAAATATATTCAAATCCGCTTTTCAGGTTATGGCCGGAGAGGGCATGGGGCGGTTCTTCCGCCTTGGCATCGTCAGGAATGGGAATATTGCGGCTGCCCTCCAGGGTGTGGATGATATCCATAAAGGGTTTAGCAGAAAATTTGGTCCCCATCATGCTGATAATGACCAGCATGACAATACAGATGGCAGCATAGATTCCCAGGAAAAAGTATAACGGCTGCATATTGTGGTAAAAAATATTATCCGGAATGTGTACGCTGATTTCCAGACCACCGGTGGTGATCTTTCCGGTGAGAGTCTGATAATCGGATCCGGTGTCCGGTAAGTCACTGTAAAGTTGTGTCCCGTCAAGGCGGGTGATGGTAAAATAGCAGTCTGCCAGATTGTCATCACCTAAAATTAACCGTTTAACCTCTGCCACATCAATACATGCATAGAAATAGGATGTTTTGGTCCATTTGGTGGAGAAGATAAGGGCCTGATATTCTTTACCATTCAGCTTCACATTACAAATGGGCAGAAAGTCGGACTTACGCTCTGATAATAGCTGCATCCATTCTTCGAACGCAAGATCATTTACGCTGAAGAAATCGGGATAGTAACAGGTGAGGCCTTCGAAGAATACATTGTTCTTGGCAAGAGCCACATTCTGTTCGATCTGCAGGGCTGCATGGAAAACAGAGTCCATAGGAAGCATCAAACTGGCAAAGGTGCTTTTTAACTGTAAACGTGTATTAGCAGGAAGTGTAGAATAGTCTGCTGTCTTGTAACGTAGTGCAAGGAAACGGGAGTCATTAATGAGAAGCTGAGAGATATTCAGGATATCGGTGGTAACAGCTTCTATTTTGGAAATCCCCGTAGTTAATTGCTGCCTGCTCTTTTCCAACTGAAGATTTGTAAAAATATTTTGCAGGTAGATAAACAGCGGAACAAGTGCAAGGCAAAAAATCAGAGAAATTATGATAAATATGGTAGAAAACCATTGAAAAACGGCATGGGAACGATGTAAATAATTTCTTTTCATAAAACTGCCTTTCTATCTCCATTATTCATGATACATATCAGATGTTACGACTGACCTTTGTAGGACAGATCGGCAATATAACGGATTTTTTTAACCAGACCGATTTCTTCATACTCCCTTAATGCAGCAGGGATGTTCCCCGGAACACCGGTCTCCAAAGAGATCACACCGCCAAAACCGATTTCATGAAGAGAATTACCAAAGTGATTCCAATCAATTACACCGCTGAAAGGCATCTGATGACGATCCTTTATACCATCATTGTCATGGATATGTATTGCATACAGGTATTCTGTTCCAATCAGACGCGCGGCATCACCCGGAGCCGTATGGAACATGGTGCAGTGTCCGGTATCCAGACACATTTTAAAGTAATCGCTGTTAATAGCTTTTACAAAATCCAAAGTTGCCTGAACGGTCGCAAGAGAAAGCTTTGTAAAAGGCATGTTTTCAAAACATACAATAACACCGTTTTCACGGCCTACATCACAAAGTCTGTTCATAAATTCCACGACTCATAAAAGCCAAATTATTGCTTAAAGGATGCAATGATGAAATCATTGATATCGCAGCCTATTGTGGCTATGACAACTTAAGCCATTTCACGGAAATTTTTACAACAGAAGTGGGGATATCTCCGAAAGAGTATCGAAAGATACATCAATATTGATCAGATAGAGGAGAAATCTGCACTATCTAGTAGAGGCCGGTCACGCTTACCTGAAACGTGACCGGCCTCGATATATTTCTAAAGTTTATTTATTCCTTTTCAGCTCATATGATCCTACTGTGCAAAGGAGGGCAGCAGCCATGAGCCATACTACGATATTGGACTCGCCTGTCTTAGGTACGTCATCATATTCTCCGCTGTTGGAAGATGATGTGGTGCCTGCGGAAGAAGTAGTCGTTGCCGGTGTTGTTGTAGTTGCTGTACCGGCCGGAGCAGTTTTGCTGTATTCTTTTTCATCCGTTCTTACAGAACCGTTTTCAATATATAAAGTGCCTTTGTTGAAATTGTAGAAATCATAGTAAACCGTATTGTTATCATAACCTTTTACATGTCCTGCGGTGCCGCCGACTGCTACGATTGCATTGATATCAGAAGTACCGATGATTTCAAGATAACTTACATTATTATTGAAGTTACACAAGCCACGGTCATAGATATAGGCATTGGTTACATCGCCATTAATAACACATTGGCTGTTATTGAGGACATAAAGATTGTCGATGCCTTTTACGGTAATGATGGGTATTGAAGCTGTGCTGAGAATAGTCAGGTTGCCCAGACGCACATTCAGTTCCAGGGTGTGGCCATCTGCACCTGCGATGACCAAGTAATCACCGTCTACAATATCCTGTTTCAGATAATAGATTTCGCGGCTGGTACTTTCGTCATTCCACTGTCCTACCATGTAACGCCAGTCACCTGAGCCGCTGTCGTATTTTACGGAATAGGTGGTGGGCTCAACAGCCTTGGCCGTGATGGGTGTACTGAGAATGGGCAGCACACAAAGCAGTGCAGCTGCAAAGAGAGTGATAATTTTTCTGGCTTTTTTCATAGTTGTTTCCTCCTGATATATAATATAGTTTTTTACTATTATAGCCATCGGCTTTCTTTTCAATCATAATTACTCAAGGGGCAGATAATAATCACCGGGTTCGGTTTCTTTGGCGACCACTACGAAACGACCGTTCTCCACATGATAAGAACAGGTGGAAAGGGTAATAAAGTGGTCCCCGAATTCTGCGGTCACACCGGTATCATATAAGGAAAGTTTCTTAATATTATCATAAAAATCAAGGAACTCTTCTTCGGTGTCTGCCTGAAAGAACTTATAAAACTTAAAGACTTCATCGGTTTTTTTGTAGACCTGTGAGTAAAAAACAGCGATAACTTCATAATTACGCTGACATTCCGGCGTGTACAGGATGATATCCTTGTGCTCTTTATAGAAATCCTCTTTCTTGTAATCTGCCAGGTGGCCGAACATGGTGCCTGCTTTCATATTATGACCATGTATGATCAGATTAGTGGTAAGCGGGTTCAGACAGCTGTCCGTATCCAGTATCAGGCAGCCTGCGGTGCTGGATTTTTTATCAAATCCGCGGCGGAGGTAATAATTCTCGTCCTCCGGAGTCCACATAATGGGATAATCGATGTTGGTGCCGGGGATGCTCAGCCAGCCGGCCATATCCTCGTTGGCCAGATAGCTTTCCGCATAAGGGTTGGGAATGGCTTCAGGCTGTATATCGGTTTCCTGAGCGGAAGATTCTGCTGCGGTACTGTCAGATCCTGCATCTGGACCGTCAGATCCTGCATCTGTATCATCAGAAGCCTGCGTCTGCTGTGAAGATTCAGCCTCTGTGGAACTTGCATTTGAATTTTCAGCTGCTTCATCGGAGGCTTCCGGGGAAATGTTTGGAGCAAAATGACTTTCTGCGGAAAGTGCATCCTGCGCATTTTTCTCTTCTGAGGCAGCCTGCCGCATCTCCTCAAACTGCTCTTCAGTCCTGATCGCATCCTGATGGTCTTTATATGCAATAACGCCGGCAGCAATCAGACATCCGACGGCAAGGCCGGCAAGTACAATAGATAATATCTTCTTAGTAGCATTCATAATTTTACCTTTTATGGGTTGGATTACCATTATTATAACCTAATAAAGTCGGACAACGCAATAGTTTTCGGACAATATGTCTAAATATTCAGTCAAATTTAAGAAAATCATAAGAAATGAGAGGCGCTCTTTTTTTGGCGGAGAGTTTGGGGAAAAGAATTGTATCTTTCTGAAGAATATGATAGAATAAGCATCGTAGCGACTGCGGGCGGTTCCGTAATCCTAACGGAGTATTGTACAGTACAGTTGTTACGGGAAAATATGGAAAAAGATACGGTTAATTAGAAAGAAGTTCTTTACAATGTATTCATTTGACAGTAAGATAAGATATAGTGAGTGTGACAGCGAGGGAAGGCTGACACTCGCAGCACTTCTGAATTATTTTCAGGATTGTTCCACCTTTCAGTCGGAAGCACTGGATGTGGGAATTGAATATTTGAAGGAAAAGCATCTGGTATGGGTTTTGTCTTTCTGGCAGATTGAGGTGGAACGTTATCCCAGGCTTTGCGAAGAGGTGGAGATCGGAACTTTTCCGTATGCTTTTAAGGCGTTTATGGGGAGCAGAAATTTCTTTATGCGTTCGGCGGGCGGTGCGTATGTGGCGAAGGCCAACAGCCTGTGGAGCCTGCTCAATACAGATACCATGAAGCCTGTGCTGCCTACGGAAGATCTGCTCAACAAATATCCGCTGGAACCCATGCTTGAGATGGATTATGCTTCCCGCAAGATTGCGGTGCCGGAGGGTGGCGTTCAGGGGGAGCCTGTTGTAGTGAAGAAGCATCATCTGGATACCAATCATCATGTGAACAACGGACAGTATATCAATATTGCCATGGAATATCTGCCGGAAGGTCTTTTGACGCAGCGTGGAATCCGCAGCTTGCGGGCAGAGTATAAGATGCAGGCTTTCCTGAATGATGTGCTGTATCCTTATATTATATGCAAAGAAGACGGAGTTATCATATCTCTGCGCAATGAAGAAGGCAAGCCATATGTGAATGTGGAATTTCAATAAACAGCTCCGCACATAGCATGGCAGATGTGTTCATTCATGCAAGCATGATTCACACATCTATCATGCTATGGCTGAACTGTGACGCAAAAATGATACACGTATGCAACAAAATAGATGGAAAAAGAGACTGATGTATAAACGATGGAGGAGATATGATCAGATTAGGTGAAACACAGACACTGGAAGTGGTAAAGACAGTGGATTTCGGCGTATATCTTGCACCTTCCAAAGAGGAGCAGGATGATCGTATTCTGTTACCGATAAAACAGGTGCCGCAGGGCAGCAAGCCCGGTGATCGCATTGAGGTTTTCGTATATAGGGATTCCAAGGACAGGCTGATTGCCACTACCAATATCCCAAAGCTTCAGATGGGGCAGGTGGCAATTCTCAAAGTAGCCCAGACCGGTAAATTCGGTGCTTTTCTGGACTGGGGACTGGAGAAGGATCTGATGCTGCCGTTTAAGCAGCAGACCAGAAGAGTCAGGGAAGGAGAAGATGTCCTGGTATCCATGTACATCGACAAGAGCGGAAGGCTCTGCGCTACCATGAATGTATATCCGGCACTTGCAAGCGACAGTCCTTATCATAAGGATGATAAAGTCGCCGGCAGGGTATACCTGATCAGTGAGGAGTTCGGAGCATTTGTGGCAGTGGATAACAAGTATTCTGCACTGATCCCCAGAAAGGAACTATACGGCAAAGTAGAAGTGGGGCAGGACATTGAAGCCAGAGTGGCTCAGGTGCTGGAGGACGGAAGGCTGACTTTGAGCATCCGTGAGAAAGCATATCTGCAGATGGAAAAGGATGCCGCGGAAGTTCTTAAGATCATCGACAGCTATGACGGAGTCCTTCCTTTCAATGATAAGGTGTCCCCGGAAATCATTAAAAGGGAGACCGGAATGAGCAAAAATGAGTTCAAAAGGGCTGTCGGGAACCTGTTAAAGGCCGGAAAAATCGAAATTACGGATAAAGTAATTCGAAGAAAGTAGAAACTGTTAGAAAAATGAAAAATTGCATAAAAAACTCTTGCTTTTTTGTAGATTTTTTTGTAAATTTGTATTAAAATGAATGTTGCAGTTTATACGTCAGCTACGGGCAGGAAAAGCGGTGTGAACGGTAACAAGCGAGCGTTGAACATTTGCAGCAGAAGGAGCAAGAGTATGATATCGAATCAGATTTTACAGAACACGATTGATGGGCTGAAGGGAATTGCCAGAGTGGAACTCAGTGTAATGGATGTAGATGGTAAGGAAGTGGCATCTACTATGGACATGAGTCACTGTTCCAGAGCAGCCATGGATTTTGCAGGTTCTCCGGCCGATTCCCAGGAGATTCAGGGATATCAGTATTTTAAGATTTATGACGAACAGCAGCTGGAATACATCCTGGTGGCAGGCGGAAGCGGCGAGGATGTGTATATGGTAGGCAAGATGGTTGCCTTCCAGATTCAGAATCTGCTGGTAGCTTATAAGGAACGTTTTGATAAGGATAATTTTATCAAGAACCTGCTTTTGGATAATCTGCTGCTTGTGGATATTTACAGTCGATCCAAGAAACTGCATATCCAGACCGATGTGCCCCGTGTGGCTATGATCGTAGAAACCGAGAATGGCAGGGACAGCAATATCCTGGAGATGACAAGGGCACATTTCGGTGCAGGCAGTAAAGATTTTGTGACTGCGGTGGATGAGCACAATATTATTGTGGTGAAAGATTTAACGGATGCAGAAAGCAATCGTGAGATCGAGAAAGCTGCCAGGATGCTGGAGGCCAGCCTGAAGAAGGAAGGCATCAAGGAAGTGCGTATTGCATATGGTACCGTAGTACGGGAGATCAAGGAAGTCAGCCGCTCTTATAAAGAAGCTAAAATGGCCCTTGATGTAGGAAAGATTTTCTTTGATGACAGAAAGATTATCGCCTATAATGAACTTGGAATCGGAAGACTGATCTATCAGCTGCCTATTCCGTTGTGTAAAATGTTCATCAAAGAGATATTCGGAGGAAAGAGCCCGGATGATTTTGATGAAGAGACATTGACTACTATTAACAAGTTTTTTGAGAACAGCCTGAATGTATCAGAAACATCCAGACAGCTGTTCATACATCGTAACACGCTTGTCTACAGACTGGACAAGCTGCAGAAGAGTACCAATTTGGATCTGCGTGTATTTGAAGATGCCATTACTTTCAAGATTGCATTGATGGTAGTGAGATATATGAAGTATATGGAGACTCTGCAGTATTAAAATGGGCAGGAAGCTGCATGGCGGCTCTCCGGGCAGGAGGAATGTGGACTGGCCATTGAAGAACGTTTAGAAAAGGTGACATTTCATGGCAAATAAAGAATTATTACTGAAGCAACGGCAACAGTTTATAGAAGAAAACGGTGTTATTTTTCTGGATAATGTGAGCAAATCCTATTCAAAGGGAGTGCCGGCCATTGACAGAATTAATTTAAGAATAAATCCGGGTGAGTTTGTCTTCATTGTAGGAGACAGCGGTTCCGGAAAATCTACATTGATCAAATTATTGCTCCGTGAGCTGACAGCCACAAAGGGGCATGTATATGTGATGGGAAATGACCTGGCAGTGTTAAAGCATCGTCAGATTCCCAAATTCAGGCGTAATCTTGGAGTAGTCTTTCAGGATTTCCGCCTGCTTTCAGACAGGAATGTATATGAAAATGTGGCTTTTGCCCAGCAGGTGGTACAGACACCTACCAGCGAAATCCGCAGAAACGTGCCGGCCATTCTTGCAACCGTAGGACTTGCAGGTAAATATAAGGCCAAGACGAATCAATTGTCCGGTGGTGAACAGCAGCGCGTGGCGCTTGCCAGGGCACTGGTCAATCAACCTTCCATTCTTCTGGCAGATGAACCTACCGGTAATCTGGACCCTAAGAATTCCTGGGAGATCATGAGACTTCTGGAGGAGATCAACGAGCAGGGAACTACGGTAGTGGTGGTTACCCACAATAAGGAGATTGTAAACTCCATGCAGAAGCGAGTGGTAACAATGAAGAAAGGCATCATTGTAAGCGATCAGGAGGAAGGGGAGTATATCGATGAAGATTAGTACGTTATTATATACAATCAAACAGGGATTCGTGAATATTTTCCGGAATAAATGGTATTCCCTGGCATCTATTGCCACAATCTCGGCGTGCCTGTTCCTGTTTGGTATGTTTTATGCGATCGTAATGAACTTCCAGCATATAGTACAGAATGCTGAGGAGGGCGTGTGTATCTCGGTCCTGTTTGTAGAGGGCACGACTGAGGAACGAATGAAAGAAATCAATGAGATGATCGATGGACGGGAGGAGGTAGCCCGGACAGAGTTTATTTCTGCGGATCAGGCCTGGGAGGAGTTCAGCCAGGATTATCTGCAGGGTTATACAGAGGGCTTCCCGGAGAATCCTCTGGTAGGAATGGATACTATTGAGGTTTACATGAATGATGTAGAGCAGCAGGAGGATCTTGCGGTATACATAGAGTCTATCCCGGATGTGGATCATGTGAACCGTTCGCTGGTAGTTGCAGATACCTTAAGCGGTGTGAATCTGTTGATCGGATATGTGTCCTTTGGTATTATCGGTATCCTGTTAGCGGTCAGCGTGTTCCTTATCAGCAACACCATTGCTGTAGGAATATCTATCCGCAGCGAAGAAATTAATATTATGAAATATGTGGGAGCTACGGACTTCTTTGTCAGATCTCCTTTTGTACTGGAAGGTATGCTGATCGGGCTGGTAGGGGCTGCCATTCCCCTTGGTTTTATCTACAGTCTCTATAACACGGTGCTTTCTTATGTGGTAGAGAGATTCTCGGTGCTGAGCAGTCTGTTGGATTTCATGACAGTAGAAGAAATCTTTAAGTACCTGGGGCCTGTTTCACTGGCTGTAGGTGTGGGAATCGGTTTCCTGGGAAGTATGATGACTGTCAAAAAGCATCTGCGTGTGTAAGAAACAAGTAGCAAAGCGGGAGATTGGATGAAGAGAAGAACGGTAATATGTGCTGCACTGCTTCTGGCCTGGACCATGATGTCAGATGCAGCACTTTCAGTAAATGCAACATATAGCGGAACCATTACTTCTGATACTATCAAAGAGATGGAACAGCAGATCAATGATGCCAAGAAGGAAAAAGACGATCTGCAGGATAGTGTCAGTGACCTGAAAGAACTTAAGAAAGAGTTGGAGCAGCAGAAGAGCAACCTCAAGAGCTATGTGGCGAAGCTGGATCAAAGCGTGTCAGAGATGGAACAGAATATATCGAATCTGAAGACACAGATTGTAAATAAAGAAGCCGAAATCGTGCAGACACAGGCTGAACTTGAGGCAGCGGAAGAAACGGCCAGGCAGCAGTATGATTCCATGCGTAAGCGCATAAGAATTATGTATGAGTCGGATCTTACAACTTCTGTCTGGAAAATATTTGCAGAATCGGATAGTTTTGGCAGCTTCCTGAAGATGGCAGATTACATTAACAGCATCTATGCGTATGACCAGAAGATGCTGGAAGAATATCAGCTGAATTGTGAATATATCAATTTGTGTAAGAAGCAGCTGGAGCTGGAAAAGGAGATTCTGGATACGCAGAAGAAAAGCGTAGAGCAAGAGCAGGCACAGGTAGAAGCACTGATTGTGCAGAAAAATAAGCAGATTACCAGTTATGAGTCTGACATCAGCAATAAGGAGCAGGCAATCAAAGAATACGAACAGGAGATTGCAGAACAAAACGAAATCATCGCACAGCTGGAGAAAGCAGTAGAAGAAGAGAAGGAGAAGATAAAGCAGCAGAATACTTATGATGGCGGAACTTTTGCTTTCCCGTTGGCTACTTATACCAGGGTGTCAGATGATTATGGTTACAGAATCCACCCCATACTGGGCGTACAGCAGTTCCACAACGGTGTGGACTTCGCAGCGCCTAAGGGCACTGCTATCTACGCCGCTTATGACGGAACGGTGATCGCATCAGCATATAGCGCTACCATGGGAAATTATGTGATGATCGATCATGGAGGCGGACTCTATACCATATATATGCATGCTTCCAAGCTGATTGCGTCTAAGGGAGACACAGTAGCCAAGGGAGATACCATAGCAGAGGTTGGATCCACGGGAAGATCTACAGGTAACCATCTCCACTTTAGTGTGAGACTGAATGGTTCCTATGTATCTCCTTGGAATTATATCTCCAAATAAAGACAAAGGACATCAGGGAGCCGGGAGAAGAACGGAACATGACGGAAGGAGAACCGTGAATACGGTAAGGAAGCGATGGACAGAGAAGATGGATTTGTAGAAAATGAAGTGACTCAAATGTCACCGCAGCAGGACGACGGAGTCAGTGAGAATCCGCAGGGCAGGCAGTATCATGTAGAGGCAGAGCGCAGAAAGCGGGAGAAGAAAGGTTACTTTTTCAGCGGTCTGGCAGTGGGTCTGGCATCTGCGCTGCTTATCATCAGCTGCGTGTATCTGGTAACCAGGCTGCAGCAGTATATTAAGTATACAGACAGTCAGAATCAGAAGCAGGAAGAGACAGTACAGCAGGAGCAGACAGGTCAGTATGAGGGAACTTTCCTGACGACTGAAGTACTGGAAAAGATACAGGTGATCGAGCAGCTGATCAAGCAGAGCTACTACAAAGATGAGGACATCAGTGCAGAAGAAATGGAAGAAGGTATCTACAGAGGGATGGTAAGTTCTCTGGGAGATATCTATTCTGATTATTATACAGCGCAGGAGTTGAATGACCTAATGGAGCAGACCGAAGGTATCTATTATGGTATCGGTGCCGGTGTCAGTCTGGATACGGTGACAACCTACCCTAAGATCATCAAGGTATATACCGGTACACCTGCTGAGGAAGCCGGCCTTCGGGAGGATGATATCATTTATGAAGTGGCAGGAGAAAGTACTTACGGCCTGGACCTGACTGAGGTAGTATCCAGGATCAAAGGGGATGAAGGTACCTGGGTAAATCTGACCATTTACAGAGAAGGAGAATCTGATTATCTGAGTATCGATGTACAACGCCGTAAGGTGAACATTCCTACCGTTGATTTCAAGATGCTGAACGATGACATGGCTTATATTCAGATCTCAGAGTTTGACAGTGTAACCGTAGACCAGTTTGCAGAAGCTCTGGCCATGGCAAAGGGCAACAACATGAAAGGTCTGGTACTGGATCTGCGCAGCAATCCCGGAGGCAGTCTGGACGCTGTAGTAAAGATCGCAAGAAAGATTCTGCCTAAGGGCATGATCGTATACACGGAAGACAAATATGGTGAACGCAGTGAATATACATGTGACGGAACTAATCAGATAGAGGTACCCATGGTGGTGCTGATCAATGGTAACTCTGCATCTGCTTCTGAAATCCTGGCAGGCGCCATCAAAGATTATGGAATCGGAACACTTGTAGGTACAACTACTTACGGAAAAGGTATCGTGCAGTCTATTATTCCGCTTTCCGATGGTTCTGCTGTGAAGGTGACCATCAGCAGTTACTTTACACCGAATGGCAATAATATCCACGGCATCGGCATTGAGCCTGATGTGGAGTGTCAATTTGACGGTGAGGCATATTACAGCGATCCTGCAAGACCTGATAACCAGCTGGATAAAGCCGTGGAAGTACTGCAGGGGCTGATCGATCAGCAGTAAGAGACTGCAAGACGGCAGTGTGCAGCTTATACAGGGGACGGGAAAGTAACCGGGAAACTCATAATGAAAGGTCTTATAGGCCGAACTTGAAAACGCAGGCTTTTGCGATTTCGAGTTTGGCCTTTTTGTTACTTTCGCAGATGGCCCTTCGAGAATGGTATCAGTGTAAAATCCGGGAAGAATAAGAGGATTATCCCCGCAGATATTAGTTTTTTCTAAGCAGTAAGAAATTTATAATATCCTTTTTCCGCAAAACATATTAAGATAAACATGTGTAACAGTTCATACGCGCCATTCGCAAAGCATCGCAGATGCTTTTGATTGCAGCCTGCGGCGCTCTCCGTCGCTTCGCGACTATTTTTGCTCATAATCTGGCGCTCAGTACAACCCTATACGTAAGCGCACAAATCATGCGAGCATGA
>JBGVLR010000213.1:0-13710 GCA_045124375.1 Acetatifactor sp. | reverse complement strand
GGAGCGATTTCATCAAGGAGCACTGTTCCGGATTAATCGACGTTGAAAACATTACACCAGAAAAACACGATGCCTTGCCACTTTAACGGTCTGGATACACCAAGGGGGTACTATGCTACGGTGGGTTATTCATCGCTTACCTTTTTACATTATTACAGAACAGACGATTCTGACTTATCTCTGCTCTTCCTGCACTTCGATCTTACGTCTCTCTTTCGTACGGATTTCCTTGCATATCTGGTCGATAAACTCATCCAGGCTCTTGCTTCCCTCATCACCTGCGAAACGGCTTCTTACGGATACTTTGCCCTCTTCCTCTTCTTTCTGGCCTACTACCAGCATATAAGGAACCTTGGCAAGTCTTGTTTCACGGATCTTGAAGCCAATCTTCTCGGAGCGATGGTCTGTAGTAGCCAGAATGCCATTCTCTTTCAGCTGAGCTTCTACCTTGGACGCATAGTCAGCATACTTTTCGGAAATAGGAAGTACACGTACCTGTTCCGGACACAGCCATGTAGGGAACTTTCCTTCATACTTCTCAATCAGCCATGCCAGAGTTCTCTCGTAGCATCCCATAGAAGTTCTGTGGATGATATAAGGACGAACCTTATCACCGTTCTGATCGATATAATACATATCAAACTGCTCAGCCAGTACGGCATCCCACTGGATGGTGATCATGGTATCTTCTTTACCATATACATTCTTGGCCTGAATATCTACTTTAGGACCATAGAAAGCTGCCTCTCCCTCTGCCTCGTAGAAAGGAATCTCCAGTTCATTCAGCACATCGCGGATATGTCCCTGGGTCTCTTCCCATACAGACTCATCTCCGATATATTTTTCCTTATTATTAGGATCCCACTTGGACAGACGATAAGTTACATCTTCTCCTACTCCAAGAGTATCCAGACAGTACTTAGCCAGTGCCAGACAGCCCTTGAACTCTTCTACCATCTGGTCAGGTCTTACGATCAGATGACCCTCGGAAATGGTAAACTGACGTACACGGGTCAGACCGTGCATCTCACCGGAATCCTCATTACGGAACAGGGTAGAGGTCTCACCGTAACGGATCGGCAGATCACGATAAGATTTCTGGCTTGCTTTGTATACATAGTACTGGAACGGGCATGTCATAGGACGCAGAGCAAATACTTCCTTATCCTTCTCCTCATCTCCCAGTACAAACATACCCTCTTTGTAATGATCCCAGTGGCCGGAAATCTTATACAGGTCGCTCTTAGCCATCAGAGGAGTCTTGGTACGTACATAACCGCGCTTCTCTTCCTCGTCCTCGATCCAACGCTGCATGGTCTGGATCATCTTGGCACCCTTCGGCATCAGCAGGGGCAGTCCCTGACCGATTACATCTACTGTAGTAAACAATTCCATTTCACGGCCCAGCTTATTGTGGTCTCTGTTCTTAATATTGTCCAGGTATTCCAGATACTCAGCCAGCTCTTCCTTTTTATTGAAAGCAGTACCGTAAATACGCTGCAACATGGCATTCTCTGATTTGCCTCTCCAGTAAGCTCCTGAAGAAGAGGTCAGCTTGAAAGCCTTGATTCCCTTGGTGCTCATCAGGTGAGGTCCTGCACACAGATCCACGAAGTCTCCCTGACGATAGAAAGAAATCTCAGCATCTTCCGGCAGATCTTTAATAAGCTCTACCTTATAAGGCTCTTCTCTCTCTTCCATAAACTTGATGGCTTCTTCTCTGGGCAATGTAAACTTCTCCAGCTTGTCACCTTTCTTGATGATCTTCTTCATCTCAGCTTCCAGATTATCCAGGTCTTCTCTTGAAAAAGGAGCGTGGTCAAAGTCATAATAGAAGCCGTTCTCGATGCTGGGACCAATGGTCAGCTTGGCATCCGGGAACAGGTTCTTTACAGCTTCTGCCAATACGTGGGAAGCAGTATGGCGAATGGTAGCCAGACCTTCCTTATCGTTGGCAGTCAAAATGCTCAGTTCACAATCCTCTTCTATTACGGTACGCAGATCTACTACCTTACCGTTTACCTTACCCGCACAGGCTGCTCTTGCCAGACCTTCGCTGATATCAAACGCAATGTCATAAATGCTTTTGCTTTCTGCATACTCCTTAACGGAGCCATCTTTTAATGTGATTTTCATGATTTCTTCCTTTCTTAATTTTGACAATCTTCCTGACGCTCCCATTGAATATTTTCCATCAGGGAATACTGCGCCTTTCCATACAAAAAGTCCCTTGCAATATCATCTGAATATTGCAAGGGACGTAAATTCTTACGCGGTTCCACCCTCTTTGTCATCTTCTCCATAGATTTCCTATAGAATCATGACCACTTCATTACGCAGGTAACGGCTGCTGCCGGGCTGTATTAGAGCCACTCGGAGATGGTCTTCGTCTGCTTTGGGTAAAACCGCTTTCAGCACGGAGTCACTCCGGCGGTTCTCTCTGATGCCTTCCACATCCTACTGTTCTCGTCAACGCTTTGTCTATTGCTCAGAACTTTTCATGAATAATAGTTTAGCTCTTTTCAGACAAAATGTAAAGTACTTTTTCTAAAAAAATTAAATACGGTCTGCAGAACCTTCCGTCCCGTTCTGCAGACCGCACTTTCCAAAAGCATATTGTTCAACTATCTGTCACCCTAAGTACAGCCCCTTCGTCTGCCCGCCCGGCACAGCATGTACCTCATTTGTATATCAACTCGGAAGAATCCCCATTCTTATGTAGTTAATATTCCCGCCTCCTAATGACTGACCGCTGACGTAATTGCCTTCTATCATATATATGTCGCAAATCCTTAAATGGTTACATCTAAAAACAAAGTTATTAATTCTTCTATTTCTTTCAGATCCAAGTCACTTCTTATAATGTATTGTATATTGTCCAGTTTGAAGTAAGCGACATATTTATACGTATCCTCATCTACTGCCTGCAAAAAGTCTATTTCTGTTTTTTTCAGAGTTCTTGTATAAATATGTTCATATGCGTCAAAGATCAGGTCACTTAACCTGACCTCCTCTTCAAACACTTTCTGTGATATGTTTAAAACAATATGGGAATCAGCATCAGAATAAATACTTTCAATATTGATTATCCTTCCACTAGAATACATTTCTACGTATTCAAGACTTACTCCTTCCGGTAACACGTCTTGATTCCAAACCACATCTTTATATTCCTTGGGAATCTCATCATAAGATGTATATCGTAAGCACTCGGGCATCCCCGCTTCCAAAACTGTCAACTCAGGAGTCACAACTATTGCTGTTCCTGTATCAACCTCTTTCACCCAGGTAAAAAAACCTTCTTTTTCAGCGTATGCTCCAATCGCACCGCCCAGTACTACAGCCAACAGCAGTGCTGCAGCAATTATCACTCTTCTGACAATATTTCTTTTTTCTCTTACTCTTTTGTTCACAATACAACATTCCCCTGTACTTTCAAAAATAAATTCATTCCCATTATTTTACTTAGGAAACATATTCTTGTCAATTCCCAATCTTAAATTTACTTGCACCTTTTGACAAGATATACTATAATAAAAACAATTTCAAGTTTATATAGAAAGGA
This sequence comes from Acetatifactor sp., assembly GCA_045124375.1. Lineage (GTDB taxonomy): Bacteria > Bacillota > Clostridia > Lachnospirales > Lachnospiraceae > Acetatifactor. Next base: position 10,145 of record JBGVLR010000213.1, on the reverse strand, counting down.
CTTGTGAAAAGCATGAGTTTTGAATTTATTAAAAAGCTGCCTACTCCGGCAGAAATTAAAGAGCAATATCCTCTGCCTCCCGCTCTGGTACAGGTGAAGGAAGAGCGTGATGCCGAAATCCGAAAGGTCATTACCGGCGAAAGCGATAAATTTCTGGTGATCATCGGCCCCTGTTCTGCAGACAATGAGGATTCAGTCTGCGATTACGTAAATAGGCTCGCTGCTGTCAATGAAAAGGTAAAGGACAAGCTGATTCTGATTCCAAGAATCTATACCAACAAGCCTCGTACTACCGGTGAAGGTTATAAGGGCATCGTACATCAGCCTGATCCTGAGAAAAAGCCTGACTTCCTGGCCGGTCTGATTGCTATGCGTAAAATGCATATCCGTGCCATCGAAGAGACCGGGCTCACAGCAGCAGACGAGATGCTCTATCCTGAAAACTGGCGCTATGTCAGCGATATCCTGTCCTATGTAGCCATTGGTGCACGTTCTGTGGAGGACCAGCAGCATCGTCTGACAGTCAGTGGATTTGATGTACCTGCCGGCATGAAGAATCCTACCAGCGGCGATTTCTCTGTTATGCTGAATTCCGTATATGCAGCCCAGCATCCTCATTCCTTTATCTACAGAGGATGGGAAGTCAACACTGACGGCAACGAACTGGCACACACCGTCCTGCGCGGTGCTACCAATAAGCACGGTCAGAATGCTCCGAATTACCATTATGAGGATTTAAATCGCCTGATGGAGATGTACAGCAATATGGATCTTAAGAATCCGGCCTGCATCATCGATGCTAACCATTCTAATTCCAACAAGCAGTTTAAGCAGCAGATCCGTATTACGAAGGAAGTACTGCACAGCCGTAGGCTGAATGCTGATATCAATCGTCTTGTAAAGGGAGTCATGGTTGAAAGCTATATTGAGGAAGGCTGCCAGAAAGTAGGCGGTGGTGTTTATGGTAAATCTATTACCGATCCCTGCCTTGGATGGGAAGATACAGAACGTCTGATTTTAGACATTGCAGAGTATGTATAATAATGTATTTAAAAAGGTTCTGCTCACACCGGGCAGAACCTTTTCATCATCCTCTTGGATGTGCTTTTGCATATACTTCTCTCAAATGATTTTGTGTCAGAGTAGCATAAATCTGAGTAGTAGAAATATCGGAATGTCCGAGCATTTCCTGTACACTTCTTAAGTCAGCCCCGTTTTCCACCAAATGGGCTGCAAATGAATGGCGAAGCGTATGAGGGGTAATCTCCGTCTGAATACCCGCCTGTCTGGCATAGTTCTTAATCAACTTCCAGAACCCCTGCCTGCTCATGGGCTGACCTGAACAATTTACAAATAAGATATCTGTCTCATCATCCTGCAGAAGCGCATGTCTGCCCCCCTGCAGATATTTTGCAACCGCCTGTTTCGCCTGATTTCCATATGGTATCATACGTTCCTTATTTCCATCCCTGCAAATGATATAACCCATTTTCTGATTGACATCACTGAGTCTTAAAGAAATTAACTCTGATACACGGATACCTGTAGCATAAAGCAATTCCAACATCGCCTTATCCCGCATCCCCTTTGGTGTATCACCGGTAGGCTGATCCAGCAGACTGGCAGCCTCTTCTACAGTCATAATCTCAGGCAACTTCTTCTCTACTTTCGGTGCATGAAGCTTCTCAGCCAAATCCACCTCTACCATCTGCTCTTTGCAAAGGAAATGATAAAAAGCCTTAATGGACGCAATATGTCTGGACACAGTTGCTGCCTTAAACTGCTGTTCTTCCAGTTCGCTCACAAAATCCTGCAAATCCTCCTCACGGACATCTGCCACGTTCACAATTCCTCGAAGCGCAAGAAAAGCACGCAGTTTATTCAAATCTCTGCGATAAGACATTTCTGTGTTATTCGAAGTCTTCTTTATGTTATGTAAATAAATAATAAAAGCGTCAATTGCCTGTTCCATGTACTTCCAAGCCTTTCCTCATCCCGGTATCCTACAGACTAAAAAAATGCCGTAGAACCATATTATACCTATATTTTCAAGGAAAAGCAATGCATATCTAAAAATTTTTCAAAAGTTTTTTAAGCATTATTGGATTGACATAACTTTCTAGTATACATCCTATTATGACAACTATGACAATGACCACTAATTGAAGTAATTTTATGACAATTTCGCGCCTATTATTCAAGAAAGCTGACTTTTGAAAATAAATACCTCTGCATATCTGTTCACACCACACTAGGAACCAGAACAACACCGGTACATATAGAATATACTGTGGTAGGACTCCTGTCACAGCAAGAAGTATTCCTTTTATTCCATATTGCATCACAGAGGCTCCCAGAAAAATTCCGGCGGCGGTTCCGTACCATACCGCTTTAACGCAGATGACAACTAATCCAAGATATGTAGTTGCAAGTACAGCCAAGATTGCAATATCTTTCAGTCTTGTCCCCATTACATGCCAGAACAGCGCTTTTGTGTCTATTGTCATATATTTCATGTGGTAAAGAGACTCTTCCCCTAATAATCCCGTTTTGTCCAACAAAATTTCTTTGCCTGCATTCACAATTATGATTCCTAACAGCATGCCTGCCAGGAAAAGATAAGCTAATGGTAGCTTCCCTTTTAAAAGTTTTCTTCTGCCTATTTTCATCTTATATCACCTGCCCGTCTCAATATATGCTGCGAGGACCTTCAATATGTAAAAAAAAATGGAAGCTGTATCATACAACTTCCACATTCTTTTACCTACACTATTCTCTTTTTATAGTATCTGCTTGTTTTCCAACTCATCTATCTGCCATATTTTCTTGCATATGCCAGTATCGCACCAACTGTCTTGGAATCCTGCAGCTTACCTGCATAAATCATGTCCACCAGCTCATCTACTGTATATGCTTCTACATTAATGAATTCGTCCTCATCCAGATGCTGCCTGCTGGGAATCAGATTTCTTGCCACATAGATATCAATCTTTTCATCGCAAAAGGCCACCGTCGTTCTGATAGACATCAGAAATTCCGGCAGTTCGCAACGATAACCGGTTTCCTCTTCCAATTCTCTTGCTGCGGCCAGATCGGTGGGCTCGTCAGGTCCATTCAAACCTCCTGCAGGAATTTCCAGTGTCTCGCGTTCCAATGCATTGCGGTACTGCCTTACCATAAGCAGTTTGCCATCATCCCGTACTGCTACCATAGCTGCCGCACCATTATGCTTGATAAAATCCCAGACAGCCACATTACCATTGGGAATCTGCATGGTATCATGATAGTAATCTATAATATGCCCTTTGGCTACCAATTCTCTTTTAATTCGTTTGAACTCTTCTGCCATTATTTATTCTCCAAGAGCTTTTCCACGCTTACTAGTTTTACACATAATACGAACAGTTCTGTTGCTTTCGCCATCTCTTCCGGTGTAGGGAAAGAAGGAGCAATACGGATATTGCTGTCCTGAGGATCTAAACCATAAGGATAAGTAGCACCTGCATTGGTCAGTACCATTCCTGCCTCTTTACACTTGGCAACGATAGCTTTTGCACAGCCCTCCATCGCCTGGAAAGAAATGAAGTAGCCGCCGTTGGGGTTAGTCCAGGTTCCGATTTCCAGTCCTCCCAGTTCTTTATCCAGAATATTCAGCACAGACTGGAATTTAGGTCGCAGCAGATCAGCATGCTTTCTCATATGAGCTTTCAGTCCGTCAATATTCTTAAAATAACGGGCATGCTGAAGCTGATTTATCTTGTTAAAGCCAATGGTCTGAATGGTCAGAGATTTCTTCATATCTGCAAGGTTACCCTGAGAAGATGCAATTGCTGCGATACCGGCACCTGAGAAGCTTACCTTGGAGGTAGAACTGAATTCATATACCATATCAGGATTGCCTGCTTTCTCACATTCACTTAAGATATCCAAAATTTCATCCTGTCTGTCTTCATACAAGTGATGAATCGCGTAAGCATTATCCCAGAAAATACGGAAATCTTTTGCTGCAGGCTTCAGTGCTGCAAATCTCTTTACCGTTTCATCGGAATAAGAATATCCCTGGGGATTTGAATATTTAGGCACACACCAGATGCCCTTAATGGTCTCGTCTTCTGCGACAAGACGTTCCACCATATCCATATCCGGACCCTGTGGAGTCATGGGCACGGTGATCATCTCAATGCCAAAGTGCTGGGTAATTGCAAAATGTCTGTCATATCCCGGTGCAGGGCAAAGAAATTTCACTTTATCCAGCTTACACCATGGTGTACTTCCCATAACACCATGAGTCACGGAACGTGACACAGTATCATACATGATCTGAAGGCTGGCATTTCCACATACAATAACATTTTCAGGCTTTACTCCCATCAAATCAGCCATCAGCTGCTTTGCTTCTGTGATACCGTCCAGACCGCCGTAATTGCGGACATCCACTCCATCCACGGTCTTCATATCACTGTCTGAATTGAGTGTATCCAAAATGGCCATACCCATATCCAGCTGAGATGCAGCAGGCTTTCCTCTGGACATATCCAACTTCAGTCCTTTACCCTTAGCATCTTCATAAGCTGCTTCCAACTCTGCTTTTAATGACAGTAATTCTTCTTTGCTCAAGTCCTTATATGCTTTCATGACTTCCTCCATTTAGCGATTTCTATCCAGTTATTTTCTGACGGGCTCTTCCCGCATTGGATAATCGTATACAATCATACATCCCGTCTATCATACTATAAGATTTCCCAGATGACAAGAGAAAAATCAAGATTTTTTGTATTTTTACATATTTTGCATTATTGGCAAGAAAGTTATCCCTGGCATCGTCATTTTGCCTTGTAAAAAAAAGGTCATACCCTTTATGAGTACGACCTTTCGTGTCATTATTAAATTTTCAAGTCATTTAAACTGTTTATGGCAGCTTATTTTGCGTAGTCAATTACGCGGCTCTCACGGATAACATTGACCTTAATCTGTCCGGGATATTCCAGTTCAGCTTCAATCTGTTTGGAAATATCGCGGGCCAACAGCACCATATCGGCGTCTGTGATCTGCTCCGGCACTACCATTACACGAACTTCACGACCTGCCTGAATAGCAAAAGATTTGTCTACACCTTTGAAATTGTTTGTAATATCTTCTAATTGTTTTAATCTGCTAGTATAGGTCTCAAGTGTTTCCCTTCTAGCTCCCGGTCTTGCAGCAGAGATTGTATCAGCAGCTTGTACAATACATGCAATCAGGGAAGTAGGCTCTACATCGCCATGATGAGATTCTACAGCATTGATAACTGTAGCGTTCTCCTTGTATTTTTTACAAAGTTCAACACCCAGCTGGATATGGGAACCTTCCATCTCATGGTCAACTGCCTTACCAATGTCATGCAGCAAACCTGCACGCTTTGCCAGTCTGACATCCAGACCCATCTCTGCAGCCAACAATCCTGATAACTGAGCCACTTCAATGGAATGCTTTAACGCATTCTGACCGTAACTGGTTCTGAACTTCATCTTTCCGAGTAATTTTACAAGTTCAGGGTGAATACCGTGTACGCCAACCTCCAGGGTTGCAGCTTCACCTTCTTCTTTAATCATTACTTCTACTTCGCGCTGTGCCTTTTCTACTGTCTCTTCGATTCTTGCCGGATGGATACGTCCATCTACAATCAGCTTCTCAAGAGCAATTCTTGCCACCTCACGGCGAATCGGATCAAATCCGGAAAGGATAACTGCTTCAGGTGTATCGTCAATAATCAGATCAACTCCTGTCATGGTCTCCAGAGTACGAATATTACGTCCCTCTCTACCAATAATTCTTCCCTTCATCTCGTCATTAGGAAGCTGCACAACGGAAATTGTAGTCTCAGAGACATGGTCTGCAGCACATCTCTGAATGGCAGACACAACGTATTCTTTCGCCTTCTTGTCTGCTTCTTCTTTGGCCCGACTCTCCATTTCCTTGATCATCACGGCCGTTTCATGTTTTACTTCATCTTCAACAATTTTCAATAAGTAGTCTTTTGCTTGTTCAGAGGTTAATCCGGAAATTCGCTCCAGTTCCTGTAATCTTTGCTCATTCAGCTTAGAAATCTCCACTTTCATCTTGTTCAGGGATTCTTCTCTGGCTGCGAGTCCTGCTTCGCGTTTTTCAAGTGCATCGGCTTTCTTGTCGATGTTCTCTTCCTTCTGCTGAACTCTGCGTTCATAACGCTGTGCTTCCGCTCTTCTCTCCTTGATCTCCTTATCCAGTTCGTTCTTAGTACGAATGGACTCTTCCTTGACTTCAAGAAGGGATTCACGTTTCTTCGTCTCAGCGGTCTTAAGAGCTTCATCAATGATTTCTCTCGCCTTATCCTCTGCATTGCCGATTGTTGTCTCAGTAACCTTCTTCTGATACATAGTGGTTACAACAGCAGTAATAGCAGCGGACACTACGATGCAAACCAATGCGGTAATTACATAACTCCACATCGCTACAGGAGCACCTCCTTATTAAATTTTCATTGTACAAACATCTGACTTCAATGTATGTACGAAACCTGTCCGATGACAGGATATTGTAGAACATTCTCACAAGCAATTCACAACAGTTAAATTTTAAACTTATTTAGTCGATATGTCAAGTAGAACTGTAAATTTCCCCAAACTTTTCGTCAGTGTTTATACTTTGAGGCACTAGGGCTGTTCAGCCCGGACAATAATTCTTCCATTCAGACGCGCTTTCGCCCGGCCAAACACGTAGCGGTACACACACCAAAATGGATGAACTAGTCAGGATAAACGTCGTAAGGGGTTTTCATGGCCTGGCGAATCTGGGATGAAGGGAAGCCTTTGCGGAGGAGATAGGCGTATATTCGCTGTTGCTCCTTATAGTCTGCAGTATCGGGGGTATAATGTTTCTTTTCGAGGAGCGCGCGAATCATGGTCAGTTCGTCCTGAGCGCCGCCCAAGGACTGCCACTCACTGAAGGCTTGTTCGATGGTGGTCTGGGAGATACCTTTACGGTAGAGGTCCTGTTCGATACGATTGCGGCTTCGGGTGGACTCGTGGGCAGTGATGTAATCGATAGCATAGCGCAGATCATCAATATAGTGAAAGGATGCTACATAGTCTAGAGCCTGATCTATGATTTCTTCCGGGTACTGGCCCTGGCGGAGCTTGGTCTTAAGCTGCTCGGTGGTGTATTCTCGACTCTTTAAGAGGTTCATGCAGCGGAGCTTGGCACGTTTGGGAAGCACCTCTTCCATGATTGTACAATAATCTGCTTCCTGCAGTTCTTCTCCTTCCCGCACATGGTATTGACGCAATTCGCCTTTGTATAATACAAAGGCGAATTGATGATCAATCTCGATTCTGCTGCGGGATTTGGATACTTCTGTTATCCCTGTTACTGTCATACTTATTTCTCCGCGGCCTTATCTGCTGCCTTGGATACTGCTCTGCCGGCAGTCTTATCTGCTGCTTTCCCTGCAGGGCCGTCTGCTACTGTTCCCTCTTCTGCCTGCTTGCCTGCTCCGTCAAGCCCAAAATGGGCTCTTACCTTCTTCTCGACATCTTCCATTACAGCAGGATTGTCCTTCAGATACTGTTTGGCATTCTCACGTCCCTGACCAATCTTATTGCCTTCATAAGCGTACCACGCACCGGATTTAACGATAACATCAATACTGGCTGCCAGGTCCAGAATATCACCTGCAGTAGAAATGCCTTCTCCGAACATGATATCAAATTCTGCCTCCTTAAAAGGCGGTGCAATCTTATTCTTTACTACCTTTACACGGGTACGGTTACCAATCACCTCACCGCCCTGCTTCAGGGACTCGATTCTTCTGACATCCATACGTACGGAAGAATAGAACTTCAGAGCACGTCCACCGGTTGTCGTCTCAGGATTACCGAACATGACACCGACCTTCTCACGCAGCTGGTTGATAAAAATAACGGTACAATTAGACTTACTGATGATAGCGGTCAGCTTACGAAGCGCCTGGGACATCAGTCTCGCCTGAAGACCCACATGGGAATCTCCCATATCGCCGTCAATTTCTGCTTTGGGTACCAGTGCAGCAACAGAGTCCACTACAATAATATCAATCGCACCGGAACGAACCATGGTCTCAGTAATCTCCAATGCCTGTTCTCCGTTGTCCGGCTGAGAAATATACAGATTATCAATATCTACACCAATGTTCTTGGCATATACGGGATCCAGAGCATGCTCTGCATCGATAAATCCTGCAATACCGCCACGCTTCTGAACCTCGGCGATCATATGAAGGGTAACGGTGGTCTTACCACTGGATTCCGGTCCGTAGATCTCTACTATCCTTCCCTTAGGTATACCGCCTAACCCCAAAGCGATATCCAGACTCAGCGAACCTGTAGGAATCGTCTCTACATTCATCTGTGCAGCCGGATCTCCCAGCTTCATAACTGCACCCTTACCGTACTGCTTCTCAATCTGGCTGAGTGCCGCGTCCAATGCTTTCATTCTTTCATCTTTTTCCATATGTAATCTCCTTCTCTCAAGGAACAAATGTTCTGTTTTAATAAGAATAAAACATTTGTTCGGATTTGTCAATCTTTTTTTGAATTATTTACATCATATCATCCATGGAGTCCATTAAACCACCCTCAAAAGCATCCCTCCCCAATATTTTCATCCTGTCTTCTGAAACTTGTGGCGAAATGCCGGACTTGTATACGACAGATACTTTCCCTTCAGGATAATATTCAACCGAAGTCCCCGGAATCTTCGGTTCCTTTCGTTCAGTACCTTTCATAGACGATAAGTTATCAGATATTTCAACTCTACCACATTTCTTACACCAAGGCAAGTACCAGTTTGGAAAAGTCAAAAATGGGATGCAGCCTTTATGACTCCATCCCAATTCCCTCATCCGCTTTTCAAAACACACTTGCGCATCAATTTTCCAAAACACACTTCCGCATCAGCGTAAGCGCCGCCATAACAGAGGATTCTCTGATTTTCGTGCGATTACCGATAAAATGGTATTCCTTCACAGTAATCTTGCCTTTTACGCTGCAGGCAATATACACCAGTCCAACCGGCTTCTCCTTGGTTCCGCCGTCCGGTCCTGCAAGTCCGGTTATGGCTACTGCCACATCCGCCTTGTAGTTCTCGGCTGCTCCTTTTACCATTTCTTCCGCTGTCTGTGCACTGACCGCTCCGTATTTTTGCAGTGTCTCCTTCTCCACATCCAGGATCTTGCGCTTCGCCTTGTTGGCATAAGTCACGAAACCACACTTGTAGACTTCGGAGACCCCCGGCACATTGGTCAGTCTGGCAGAAAGCATGCCCCCCGTACAGGATTCTGCACAGGTCACTGACAACTCTTTTTCTTTCAGAAGATCTACTACGGCTTTCTCCAACGTGGTATCTTCATCCGTGCTGTAGATATCATTGCCGAAGCGCTTCTTTAACTCCTTCACCACGGGTTTGATCAGTGCCTTGGCTTCTTTCTCCTTATCTGCCTTGGCCGTCACCCTGATGTGGACTTCACCGGTCTTGGCATAGGTAGCAATCGTAGGATTGGTCTGCGCATCGATCAGATCAACGATCATCGTCTCCACCTTGCTTTCGGAGACACCGCTGATTTTGACCGTCTGAGAATAGATTACCCCGGGCTCCAGCTTATTCAGATAAGGCATTACGCTCTCTTCAAACATAGGGATTAATTCATTGGGAGGTCCTGGCAGCAGAATTACATGAGTGTTCTCTTCCTTCATAATCACTCCGGGCGCCGTTCCGTTGTGATTGACAAGTACCATGGCACCTTCCGGTATCATAGCCTGTTTCCAGTTATTTTCTGTGGCTTCTATGCCTCTCTGTTTAAAATATCCGGCAATAGCCTTCTTACTGGCCTCGTCCATGATCAGCTGTTTTCCCATGACTTGGGCAGCTGTCTCTTTCGTCAAGTCATCTTCTGTGGGACCAAGTCCTCCGGAAAGAATCACGATATCCGACCGCTTTACAGCAGTCTGGATTGAATCCTTTAATCGCTCGGCATTATCGCCTACTACAGACTGATAGTAACATGACAGCCCCGCCTGCGCACATTTTTTTGCCAGATAAGCAGCATTGGTATTTACAATATTTCCAAGCAATAATTCTGTTCCAACGCAGAT
>JBGVLR010000212.1:0-3145 GCA_045124375.1 Acetatifactor sp. | reverse complement strand
AAGTCCGGTGCCGATAAGGGACAGGAGGAAAAGGCGGCATTTATCAAAGCCGAGAACACGTTTTCCGGACAGGATAATTTCGGTCAGACGGAGGAAAACGGGAAAAGGCAGGAAGAAAAAGAGGATTACCACCGCAGGGATACTTACAGGCAGTCACAGGAAAAGGGAAAATACCATAAAAAGCGTGTGCAGCGAGAGCATAAACACAGAGAAAAAGCCAAAGATACCGTTTTTGCGGAAGATGCCGGAAAGGTCTTTACGGAGGATCGTGCTTCGGAGTTTACCGGAAGCGAGAAATTAAAAAAGAAACAGAAACAGGCACAGAAAGCCGCAGAGAAGGTCAAAAAGGCAAGAGGAAAACTTCCCAAGAAGCGGGAATATACATTGCAGAGAGTCTTTGATGAAGAAACGGGCAAGGGGAAATATGTGGTTGTTCCGCTGGATAAGGAGAAGCCTTTTAAGCAGGAGAGCCTTTCCAAGACCACCATGCGGCGAATGCAGACTGAAAGCAGAAATTTCGTACATGGCAAGATTGCTGAGAACGAGAAGGAAAACTCTGCTGTGGAAGGTGCCCATAAGACGGAGCAGAAAGGTGAGGAGCTGATTGGCTTTGTAAAAAGGCACTATAAGGGAAAGGAAGCAAGACAGCGGGCGAAGATAGCGAAGCTGGAAAAGAAGCAGTTTCAGAAAGAGGTCAACTTCCAGTACCAGAAGTTCTTAGAGGAAAACCCGCAGATGCAGAAAAAAGCATTGCAGAAGCGTTTACAGAAACAGCGTATCAAGCGGGAGTACTTGAAAGCAAGACAGAAGGGAGCTGCCACAAAAGCGGCACAGGAAGCAGTGTCAAAGACCGCCAATACCGCAACCGCCATAGCAAAGAAGTTACAGGAGATTGCAAGCAAAAATGCGGGTGTTCTCATAACGGTTGGTATCATGGCGGTGCTTCTTGTTATGATTATGACCTCGGTATCGTCCTGTGGGGCGATGTTTGCAGATACGCAGTCTACGGTGCTTGCGGCAAGCTATTTGAGCGAACCGGCAGAGATTGATGCGACAGACTTGCAGTTTACCAGACTGGAGCTTGACCTTCAGAATGAGATTGACAATATTGAAACTGATTATCCGGGATATGATGAGTATTCCTATAATCTTGGGGAAATCGGGCACAATCCGTTTACGCTGATTGGGTATTTATCGGCTGTCCATACGGAGTTTACCGCAAGTGAGGTGGAAAGCGAGGTACAGTCTCTTTTTGATGAGATGTATACGCTGACTCTTACACCGGATACGGAAACAAGGACAAGGACAGTAACTAAGACAGGCACACGCACTGTTACTGATCCGGTAACAGGAGAGGAGACAGAGGAAGAATACGAATACGAGGAAGAGGAGGAATACGAAGTCAGCATATTAAGGGTGGTGCTTACGGTCAAGCCATTGGAAACCATTGTTGCCGGAAAGATGGATGCGGAACAGACAGAGATTTATGCCATGTATGCAGAAACAGGCGGGCTTTTACAGCAGTTTGCTTCTCCGCTTGATCTGTACTGGTATAACTATATTTCAAGCTATTACGGATACCGCAAGAACCCGAACACCGGAAATGAGGAACTGCATCGGGGCGTGGATATAGCAGTGCCCACAGGCACAACTGTTTATGCAGCTCATGACGGTACAGTCACGACAGCAACTTATGACAGCTATTACGGGAATTATGTGGTCATCGAAAAAGACGGTTACACCACAAAATATGCCCACATGGACAGCCTGAGTGTCAGTGCAGGGCAGAGCATAACCAAAGGGACGGTAATCGGAACCACGGGAAACACCGGAAGCAGTACCGGAAGCCATTTGCATATCGAGTGCTTATATAACGGAGAGTATTACAATCCGTTATTTTACTTTGATGTTGGCGAGGGAACGCTTTACGGGGAAAGTCCGGGAGGTGGCGGTGTGCCGGGAAATGCCATACCACCGGATTCCTATGATGATGCAACCGTACAGGCACTTATGGAGGAAGCAGCCAAGTATTTAGGCTATCCATATGTATGGGGCGGTTCGTCCCCGTCCACAAGTTTTGACTGTTCCGGTTTTGTGTGCTGGGTATTTACCAACAGCGGCGTACACAATCTACCACGAACAACCGCACAGGGCATTTATGACCAGTGTACTCCCGTATCGGCAAGCGAAGCGAAAGCGGGGGACATTATTTTTTTCACAGGCACCTATAATTCAGCAGGTGCAGTCAGTCATGTAGGCATCTACTGCGGCAACGGGGTAATGATACACTGTGGCGATCCAATCAAATATGCTTCCATTAACACTCCGTACTGGCAGAGCCACTTTTACAGTTTTGGAAGATTGAATTAGAGGAAGTGAGATATTATGACAAAAAGCCAGAGAATAGAAAAGGAAATCACAAAGACAAAAGAACAGCTCGCCACCATACAGGCAAAGTTAAAGGACTTGGAAGAAGAAAAAAGTATGGCGGAAAGAGCTGAAAAACTGGATATTATCGAAAAGCATAAAATCTCGTCCGAGAAGCTGCAATTACTTATCAAATTCAGCGAGGACGAGATTTTGCAGTTATTAGCACAAAAAGAAAAGGAGAGAACAGGAAATGAAGAAAAAGTTATCAGTTAAGGTGATCATGTCCCTTATCTTATCGGCAGTATTGTTCTGTATGCCGATTGGGGCATTTATGGTAAACAGAGGCAATACCGTATCGGTACAGGCACAGGATACGGACACAGCAGAAAATGAGAGTGAAACAGAAACATCGTTTACGGGAACAGAAGAAGAAAGTGAACAGGAAAGCTCAACGGTGTCCGGCAATGACATTCCTGCACCGGAATGTACCTGTAAGGAAAAATGCTCACAGTACTCGGTGGATAAGGAATGTGAGGTCTGTAAAGAGGATTACAGTCTTTGTGAGTATGTGAATCCCAACGTGAAAATCACAATCAATACACCGACAGGGTGGCACAATGATACCACAAAGGTACATATCTTAGTTGAAGATGTGGCAAAGTCCGGCAACTTTACCGTAAAAAGCGTACAGGCGAAAGTTGCACAGAACGGAAGCTGGACGGACATCACAGAGGATATGTATGTGGAGATTTCGGAAAACTGCACCGTCTATGTG
>JBGVLR010000211.1:0-1722 GCA_045124375.1 Acetatifactor sp. | reverse complement strand
TGATCATCGGTGTGGATGCCGTGGAAAACAGCATGGATATGAATGGCGTTTTTATGGGAATTGTCGTCCTCTGTCTGACACAGTTCTTTGTTCACGGTGCTGAGCTTGAAAAAGATGTAGACGGTTTGCTGTAAGGAGGTCACTATGGGTAAAATAGTTCTTCGCTTAGATAGGGTGATGGTGGAGCGTAAAATCTCCTTAAATGAACTTGCCGAGAGAGTGGGCATTTCCAATGTCAATCTTTCTAAAATTAAAAACAACAAAGTAACAGCTATTCGTTTTTCCACACTCGCAGCAATCTGCGAGGTGCTCGAATGTAATGCAGGGGATATTTTGGAATATCAAAAGGAATAACAAATTCCAATTTGGAGGAGATATTATCATGAGAAAATGCATCCGTTGCGGAAGTGAAATGAAAGAAGGCTGTGCAATAAAAATTGAAGGTGCAGGATACGGAATTGTTATGTCTTCTGATGAAAGCAAACTTTTTGGAGGCAGAATTGGTAAGCCTAAAGTAGCTATTTGCCCTGAATGTGGTGAAGTGTCTATCTACGTGGAAGACCTTGACAAACTGAAATAAATTCCAATTTGACGGAGGAACAATTATGATAAAGTATCAGTACATTACATTGAGAGAAGTGCCCGAATGGATGCTTCCTGCTGCCGAGTGGTTTCACAGCAAGTGGGGTGTTCCCACGGAGGCTTATTTGGAATGTATGGAGGCATATCTGCAAAAAGAAACAGAATACGGATGGTATCTGTGTTTGAACGACAATCAGATTGTCGGCGGATTGGGTGTTATTGAAAATGATTTTCATGACAGAAAAGACCTGACGCCCAATGTTTGCGCTGTTTTCACAGAGGAAGATTTCCGTTGTCAGGGCATTGCAGGAGATTTGCTGAACATGGCAGTAGAAGATTTGCGCTCTAAAGGTATTTCCCCTGTCTATTTGGTCACCGACCACACTGGTTTCTACGAAAGATACGGATGGGAATTCTTGTGTATGGTGCAAGGCGATGGCGAACCTGATATGACAAGAATGTACATTCACAAATAGATTCCAATTTATCTAATAGTTTAGAGCAGACAGGAATCTCCTGTCTGCTCTTTCTTGTTACATATCAAATGCAGGATTCATATAATATACATTTTTTTGATTTAGCTTTTCACGCAGCTGCGGCAGGTGACTTCCAGATGCAGATCCGTTTCATTTTTGAAAATGGAAGACAGTATCAGATTCGGGTGCATAATACTGTGAAGGCAGGTCAATATGAAGTTCAGTCTATGGGTGATACCAGTGGTGTATGCATCACCGGCTGGAAGTGGCATAAGAACTTCAGCTCCGCACAGTCTCAGAAGATGCAGAGCGAAGGCGTTACCTTCCGTGTGGCTCTTGAAGGAACCTATGTGGTTGCCTATATCAATGGCGCTGAGGTTGGAAGACTGGATCTTTCTTCCAAGGTGGGGGCAACAGAAACTGCAAAAATTACCCTGATCATGTATGGTAACAACGATCAGCAGGATATGGTAATCCCCTTTAGGTCAGTTTACAAGGAACTACACGCAGACCGTGAAACGGGGTGCTGACAACAAACGGCGCTATGCTCCCGGCTGGGTGCATAGCACCTGTTTGTTGCGGGGGTTTCCAAAGGGGGCAGCGCCCCATTTGGCACACGACTTTGCGGAGCAAAGTGTAGTGTGTTATACGCTCTGTCGGCGTT
>JBGVLR010000210.1:0-88214 GCA_045124375.1 Acetatifactor sp. | reverse complement strand
ACCGCCGTTTCTTTTATTGTACCATAAAACGGCAATAATAGCCAGAACTATTTGGCTAAATATCAACATGTCATTACACTAGTGTAATATATAAATTTGAATTGGGTTAAAATTGGGTTAAAAAGCAAAAAATCAAGGATTTGGTATATGCTCAAACCCTTGATTTTTCGGGACTTTTAGGAATTTAATCAACGCTTACAACTTGTTTCTTGTTGTAAGAACCGCAAGCCTTACAAACTCTGTGAGGCATCATCAGTGCGCCACATTTGCTGCACTTTACCAATGTAGGAGCGCTCATCTTCCAGTTTGCTCTTCTCTTATCTCTTCTACCTTTGGAAGATTTATTCTTAGGACAAATAGACATCGTTACACCTCCTTATTCGCGTTGAAGATATCTTGTATTGCTGCCATACGTGGATCCGGTACGAATGTATCACACCCGCATTCTCCATCGTTGAGATTCTTCCCACACACCGGGCATACGCCTTTACAATCGGGGCGGCACAGAATCTTCATAGGCCAGTTAAGTAAAATTTCATCGTACACAAAAGTCTCTACATTCAACTGATAACCTTCCATATAATTAAAGTCATCATCTGAATCCTCGGATACTTCTACATCCGGAGAAGTCACTGTCCTGTCAAACTGTAATGTAAGAGACGTAGGTACTTCCGTGAGGCATCGGTCGCATTTTGTCCTAAATGTCAATTCCACACTGCCTTCTATCTTCGCCTTATTGGAACCGGTGTTGGTAAAAGTAAACTCCACCAGACTCTTCTCTGTAATCAGAAAACGTCCCAATCTGCTTGTGAAGCTTGTCATCTCCAAAGGAACACTTAAATGTGTCTTCTTGCCTTCAGATGTTAAAACATCAGATAAATTCACTAACATAGCATTCTCCTGTGTAAGTTCATTCACACACTGATTCATTATACATAGTTGCGATAGGTTTGTCAACAAATATTTTTATTATTTTTATGAAAGTTCAGCCAGAAAGAAATGGTGCTCAGAGAACCAAAGGTGCTCAGAGAATGGGCGCGGGCTGAACGGTTACTCAAAGTCCCCGATACCAGTAATACCCTGCAATTGCTAACGCAGATACGATTGTCAGCATCACAATAGCCACCATCTCCTTACGTCCGATCTTCAACTTTACATTTCCGGTATGAGTCAGTTCCATCCGGTTGGTGATCGGCAGCAAGGCATTGAAGAAAATAACCAGAATCAATGCCTGAATCGGGAATAATGCCAGATTCTTTACCACCCTGGGTACTGTAAAAATAGCATACGCCTGCTGTGAATATATTTTATAGTAATAATACATACAGATTGGATTCATAATCAGGTTACAGATTGCTGTTACCGAAAAACGGGCCATCACAACCCGCATCGTGGTGATCTTTGCCCGATAGAAAAACAATGCAAAAATCATACCACCCGCCATCTCCACAAGTGTAAACGGGAAAAAGTAAGTGCCGGATGGGAATAATACAGCTCCCACCGTATCACTGATAGCGGATGTGATCGCAGCTACTACCGGTCCGTAAATAGCGGAACCAAGAGCATTGATAACAAATCCAAAGGTAATGGTTAAGTTAGGGCCAACAGGGATTTTCAGGGATTTAATGGCAATGCGCAGAGCCGCCAAAAGGGCGGCCAGCACCAGAACCCTGGTAGATTTCAGCTCATTGGCAGATAATCGCCAATATTCTGCTGAAAAAGGAGTTGCAAAAAGCTTACAGTTCTTCTCATTCATATTATGTACCTCCAGCGGGATGCGGGAAGACAACCGCGGCTGTGAGGCCTTCGTCCGCCCATCAACTCCCCGTTTACGGCGGCACTTAACGCTATCTTCCCTACTCTGTTTGATTTACTTACTATAACTCAGGTACGACAGAATGTCCAGCTTTTTTTATCTATTCAACGCTTATTTTCGCATTTTACTTTTTCTTCCGCTGCCTGACACACTCCGTCAGCAGATATTCCACCTGTCCGTTGATCGACCTAAAATCATCTTCTGCCCAGGCAGCAATCTCATCCCAGAGGCTGGGTGAGAGGCGAAGCAACATCTGCTTCTTGGCCTTTTCCTTCTCCTTAAGGGTTTTTTCTTTCTTAAGGACTTCCTGCTCCAACTGATGGATACGCTCCAGTCTCTCATTCAGTTGCTTTTCTTTCAAATCCAAATCGTCCTGCATTATAAACCCCTTTCGCTTTCGGAAACTATCATTCCTCTATCTTAATAAATACTTCCGCTGTTGACAATAGGCTGCGCATCTTTATTTCCGCAAAGTACTACCAACAGGTTGCTCACCATGGCAGCCTTTCTCTCTTCATCCAATACCACAATCTCTTCTTCACTCAGCTCATCAATGGCCATCTTCACCATACTTACTGCGCCTTCCACAATTTTCTTACGCGCTGCAATGATCGCCACAGCCTGCTGTCTCTGGAGCATGGCAGCTGCAATTTCTTCCGCATAGGAAAGATGAGTAATTCTCACTTCCATCACCTCTAAGCCGGCGTCTTCTACTCTGGACTGCAATTCCCTCGTCATGCCCTCTGCGATTTCCTGACTGCTGCCGCGAAGTGTCTTCTCAGCCTGTTCGCCCTCTTCATCCACATCATCGTAAGGATACAGACGAGCAATATTTCTGATGGTAGAATCACACTGGGTAGACAGATAAGTCTTGTAGTTCTCTACCTGAAAGACTGCTTTGGTAGGATCCTTTACTTTCCAGATTACTACTGCTCCGATTATCACAGGATTACCCAAAACATCATTGACCTTCTGCCTTTCGTTGTTCAGCGTCAGTACTTTGGTAGATATCTTCTTATTCGTTATCGTTGCATTCACAGGCTCCTTATCAGTCAAACCGGTGCCGATGCTGATATTGGTCTTGGCAGCAGGATTCACCGCCGTACAAAAAGGATTCACATAATAAAATCCGGGCTGCTTAATCGTACCGTAATACCGACCGAATAAAGTAAGAACCAGTGCCTCATTGGGATTCAAAACTTTAAAGCCGGCGCACATTATCCCTAAAACCGTTATTACAAGAATACTTGCTCCCAACAGGATTCCTCCAAGAATATATGAAGAATGCGCCAGCTGGATGCTGCTCCATATCATCACCGCAATATCCGCAGCAAAACCGATCAGAAGTCCTGCCAGTGCAGCCCCTCCTCCGGCTTTTACAATCTCATTTTCTTCGATGATCATTCCCTGCTTCTTTTCAACCTGATTGAATACTCTTCCCTCTTCCATTGTACACTCCATTCTGCTGCTCGGGCAGCTTGATATCATTTTGATATCATTATTATACAATATGTAGAGTATTCTGTCAACCTTGTCACTTTTCCAACAAACCGTTTTCCTCTCCCCACCACCGATTTAGATACGCTCCGACCATCATGATATACATGCAGACGTAAAGCCAGATCATGATGATTACGATAATGGATAAGCTGCCGTAAATAGAATAAGAATCACTCCTGCTCACATATAGTGAAAAGCACCATGAGAAAATACTCCATGCTACAGCAGAAAAAGTAGCCCCCGGAATCTGGTCTTTAAAATGCAGCTTTTTGGCAGGAACATAGGCATAGACTGCCCCAAACAAAATTGTCAGTACCAACCAGACCGCCAGAAATCTGAAATGCATCAGGAACTCAAATAAAATTCTGATCTGCGGAACCCTGTGAAGCACCAGATCTACCAGCTGATTTCCGAAAACCATAATAAACAGCGACAAAATCAGCACAATCAGCATGACAAAAGTATACAGGGAAGAAATCACTCTAAGCAGGATAAAGTTCCTCTCTTCCTCTACCTCATTCACCGCATTTAGCCCCCACACAAGGGCCTGCACCCCTTTTCCGGCAGACCACAAAGTTGCCAGCGCCGCTACAGACAGGATTCCTGCCGATTTATCATACACATCTGAAATCAGGCTGGCTGCCAGCGGGTCAATGATATCAGGTGTAAAGTCCGTCACCGCTGTCAGCAGGTTTTCTTCCGTGAGCGGCGTAAAGGGTATGATCGTACATATCATAATCAACATCGGTACAATGGATAAAAACAAGAAAAAAGCAGCGCTGGATGCAAACGCGCTGATATTTTTCTTCTTCATTTGTTTGGCAAGCTCTCGTATAGTACAAATAACTTTCAACACCTTTTCGGTCTCCTTGCATCATCATTCATATATATTCTGAAGCAGACATCCCCGGTAGAAAAACGTAAGAATCTCTTCCGCTGTCCTTCCCTGCGCTGCCATATTCCGCGCACCGTTTTGAGACATCCCTACCCCGTGGCCGTATCCACCACCTGTCAAATAGTATCCTACCACATTTTCCTTCTCTTTAACAGCCTCTATCAGAAAAAAACCGCTGGGAAGGAGTGTGGATGCCGAAATCTGACTGCCATCCTGGCGTAAAACCTCGGTTTCTCCGTCACAGAGTACATATCTGATGTTATATTCTGTCAAGATCCGATAAGTACCCTTGTCTGTTGTAAGGAGCAGCGCCTTTGCCACTCCTCCGGCTCCCCTCTCTGCAATCTCAAGTTCCAGAATGTGATTCCATTCTTTTACATCCTCACTGGCAAAAGTACCGTCTTTCTGCAGTGTCAGAACTCTGGAAGGATTGGCCTGATAGCGTTCTTTCACCCGCTGTAAAATAGTCTCTGAATCAATGGATTCTTTTTTATATTGCCATCGATACCAGCTTTCCAATACCTCATAGTCATCCGCATTTTTAGAGCATATAAACTGTGCAAACTCTTCCTCCCTGGTCAAATCCGGATTACCGGCAGCGATTCCTCCTGTCATTTCTGTCCGATTAATCAGACGTGATTGTAAATATTCCGGGCTGAGGCCGCTTTCCACATCCCACACTCCGGCATCGCTTCCTACACCACAAGAGGTTGAATAATAGTAAGTGTCAGCCGGTTCAGCCCCCTCTTCCCAAAAAAGAATCTGCCCATAGGTCTCTTTTACTGCTGTGGTAGCAGCCTCCTGCTCTGCAATGTTATTATAGACCTGGTAACCGGTACTGTCGTCTACATGAGCCCCATATTCCGGCAAACCGGCATGAAGCATGTGCTTGTAAGCATAAGTTCTTGCACAGACAGCCTGTGCATTTAAAGCCTCAGCCGGATAAGAAGCCGGCATTTCGCTTGGTACCACACTATAAAGGTATTCTTCTAAAAGCACCTCATTAATCACAGCCAATCCCCGACCGGTACTCATCACTTCTATTGTACCGCGGTAAGCCGGTATTCCCTGATTTCTGGCAACATTCTGCAGAATGACTTTTCCGGTCAATACAGATGGTATGATCCGTATTCTGCCTTCTTTCAGCCACTGACTGCTTTTATCCACTTCACAGACTTCCCCTGCCTGATGCAGTTCCTCCACCGTTTCACCATTTGACTCATAGCAGATCGAATAATCCGTATCACAGGTAATAGAGAGCCGGTCGTGCAGCAAACCACTATAATCTCCTGACTTTATCAGGACCCTTATGTACTCCATCACTTCTTCTTTCACCATCAGAATCGCACAGATTTTATCGTCTTCCAACACAAAGTCGGCAAAATCATAGCCAATCAGCAGATCCTGCCCACTGCACATAGTCAATGTGTCATATAAGCGATATCCTTTGACTTCTTCAGTCAATCCATATTTTCCTAAGCCTTCCAGTTCGATTCCTTCTGAATCCACCGCCAATACCTTACCATTTATTTTATGTGTTTTCACCTGAATCTGTGCAATCTGCTCATCAGAAAGCACAATATCAGCAATCTGCTCTCTTGCCTGTTCAGGTATCACCACGCCTTCTTCACATTCATAGATCTTCTCAATTCCCTCTTCAAACACCTTCAGATAATTCTCACCTGTCTCCATGACCCACACATTATAAAGATTCCTGATGACAGGTTCCGGTTCTATGTGATGCAGTATAGCACTAAGCAGTCTGCAGAATAACAGAATCAACAGCAATAAAATGCCAAGGATACAAGCCAATGCTTTCAGCTGCATTCGCTGCGACTTGTTTAGTTTACTTTGCCATCCTCTCAAATCCATCTCTTACCCTCTTATCCGATTTTTATATAGATTTATTAATGAAACAGTTTCTTATGTAACATAACTTATTAAACTGGAAAAGAGCAGCCACACCGGACTGCTCTCTTATCATTGGTATCTCAACGCTTTAGTATTGTGTATTCCGTTTATCCCATGTACTATCCCCCCAAGATGCCGGCTCCTGTCTTTTGACTCCTAGCTCTCGCCAGGTGGGTAAATCCGCAACCAAAGCTTTTGCCTTCCCTTCCAATCCTCAAATGAGTGAGGGCTTGACAGCCACTTGGCAATATAGGAATCCCGTTTAAAGTAAATGTAGGTTCAAAAATAACAGAAGTTATCGAACATCTCAGGTTAAGTATATTATAGCCAATCTTGAGTGATTTGACAACAGGTAATTTTAAACAATTTGTAGGTTGCGGCAAGTTTAACAGCTGATACGCAGCATCTGAGCCTTGCCGTGAAGTTTCATGGGGACGCTGCGAGCTGGCAGGAAGATGCAGTCGCCTTTAAAGAAATTGATAATTTCTTTTTTTCCGTAAAGAACACCACAGCCGCTGGTACACAAAAGGACCTGGAAGGAATCCTTTTGTGTCTGAAGGGCAGCCATTTCCCGGAAGCGTTCGGTGTTTAAGAGCAGGCGTTCTACCTGGAAATATTTGCAGCGGCAGAGGAATTCACTGGCGCAGCCTTTTTTATATTTTAAGACACGCATGGGCTGTCTTGGGCTTGCGCTGCCGCTTAAGTTGGCTGTTTCCAGCGCTTTCTCGATGTGCAGAGGGCGTTTTTTGCCATTTTTATCTTCCCGGTTATAGTCAAAGAGACGGTAGGTCAGATTGGAATTTTCCTGGATTTCGGCGATCAGGACTCCTGCTCCGATGGCATGGACGGTACCTGCCTCGATGTAGAACACATCATCTTTATGGACAGGAACTTTCTGAAGATATTTTTCTACAGTACCGTCATAAAGGCTCTTCTTCAGAACTTCTTTATCCATGTCATGGTGAAATCCATAGATAAGCCCGGCATCCTTGGAGGCATCCAGTACATACCACATTTCGTTCTTGCCCAGGGCACCATTTTCATTGATTCGGGCATATTCATCATCAGGATGAACTTGTACAGACAAGTCCTTATTGGCATCTATCAATTTGACCAAAACAGGAAGTTCCCCGTTTGCATTCGAGCGGTTTCCCATATATTCCGGGTGCTCCTTAAGGACCTGGGAAAGCAGCCTTCCCTCGTGTTCCCCACTTGCCACGATACTGGGGCCATCAGGATGGGTAGAGCATTCCCAAGTTTCTGCCAGCGGCTCCATATGGATATCTTTTCCAAAATCGTCATTGAGACGGTTTCCGCCCCAGAGGTAGTCCTTTCCTGCAGGCTTTAACAGAAAAGGCTCATTTTTCCAGGGAGTATTTTCGTTTATCATGGACACTGATCTCCTTACCCAGCTGCACCTCAATCAATTTTAACTCTGTATCCGCAATGATCGTGTGCCTGCAGCCGGCTTCCATGGTCACAACATCTCCGGCTTTCACATGCTGCTCCATTCCGTCCACAATGGTTCTGCCTTCTCCGGAAATCACGGTCCATACCTCGTCTCGTCTTTCGTGGCTGTGATAGTGCATGCTGTGGCCGGGATTCAGCGTCACCTTGATGGTCAGGCTCTCCTCTTCCACATCCATGACACGGAAGCTGCCCCAGGATTTTTCAGCAAACATGATCTGCTGATCCAACTTGTCAACAAAAGGCTTGATATAGCTGGACTGTTCTTTATCTGATACCAGAATACCGTCTGGGCTTGCAGAAACCACAACATCTTTTAGGCCCATGCAAAGAACAGGCACATCCAGTTCATTCACCACATGTACATTTTCACAGGTATCATTGAACATGGCCTCACCTACACTGGCCTCCTCCATGGCTTCTGTCAGCGTATTCCAGGTTCCAAGATCCTTCCACTGACCTGCATAACGAAGCACCTGAATATTACTTTCCTTTTCAACTACTGCGTAGTCAAAACTGATTTTGGTCAGAGAATCATATTTACTGTAAAGATCATCATAATCGGTAAAATCAATCAATTCATGTGCTTTATCCAGTACGTATTTCAATTTATAGGCAAATACACCGCCATTCCAGAGCGCTCCCTGACTGATATAATTTTGAGCAGTTATCATATCCGGTTTCTCTTTAAATGTCGAAACCTTGCTGATCCGCTCCTTACTTGCGGGAATGATGTAACCGTATTTTTCACTGGGATAAGTAGGCTCAATGCCCATAAGTACCAGATTGTCATCACCTGTCTGCGCTAACATCCCCAGTTCTTTTAATGCTTTAAAATAAGTATCCTCTACATAAGGGTCAACAGGACATACTACCACAGATTCTTCTTCCGGAATTCCTTTTACATCATGAAGATATGCTGTTGCAAGAGCAATTGCCGGGAAAGTATCCCTTCTGCAAGGCTCCACACAGACACTCACCCCGTCACCTAACTGGTTATGAATCGCAGATACCTGGGTTCTGGCTGTTGCTACTGTGATCAAAGCATCGGGATCAGCTTTCCGGATCTGGCTGTACACTCGCTGTACCATGGATTCGTATTCCCCGTTTTCAGCCTTGAATATCTTAATAAACTGTTTGGAACGGACATCATTGGACAGAGGCCACAATCTTTTGCCCGACCCGCCTGATAATAATACAAGATTCATCTTTCTTACCTTTCTGCTCGCATAGGATTATTCAGGAAATCTTCGTAGGCAAGCCTGATGCCCTCTTCCAGTTCTGTGGTATATTTCCAGCCCAGGCTTTCCAGCTTGGATACGTCCAGAAGTTTTCTTGGGGTACCGTCCGGTTTGGAGCTGTCCCATTTGATCTCTCCCTCATATCCGATAACCTTAGCGGTCAATTCTGTCAGTTCTTTGATGGTCAACTCCTTTCCGGTACCTACATTAACTGTTTCATTGCCGGAATAGTTATTCATCAGGAACACACATGCATCTGCCAGATCATCTACATAGAGGAACTCTCTCAAAGGTGTACCTGTTCCCCAACAGGTCACTTCCTTCGCACCTGCCACCTTAGCTTCATGGAATCTTCTGATCAAAGCAGGAAGCACATGGCTGTGAGTAGGATGATAGTTGTCATTTGGTCCATACAGATTGGTGGGCATAGCCGAGATATAATCGGTACCATACTGTCTGTTCAGGAATTCACAATATTTTAATCCTGATATTTTAGCCAGAGCATAAGCTTCATTGGTCTTCTCCAGTTCGGAAGTCAACAGGCAGCTTTCCGGCATGGGCTGTGGTGCCATTCTGGGATAAATGCAGGAAGATCCCAAAAACAACAGCTTCTTACAATGATTCTGCCAGGCGCTGTGAATCACATTCATCTCCAGAATCATGTTTTCATACATAAAATCAGCCAGTGCCTCGGCGTTGGCTACAATGCCTCCTACCTTGGCAGCTGCCAGAAATACATAATCCGGCTTTTCCTGAGCAAAGAACTGTTCTACATCCTCCTGTCTGCACAGGTTCAGTTCCTTATGGGTACGTACCACGATATTATGATATCCCTGCTTTTCCAGTGATCTGACAATCGCCGAGCCTACCATTCCCCGGTGACCTGCTACGTATATTTTCGCATCTTTTTCCATCATGAGTTTATCCTTCTTTCTATTCTGCAGCGCTTTCCGGGCATGCTGCTTTGCCTTCCAAGGAACCTTTTCGCTCTTTTTGCTGCTTTATGCCAGTGCAGCTTTCATTGCTGCTTCTTTCTTAGCCAGTTCCCTGTCATGCTCTGCCATAATACGCACCAGTTCTTCATAGCTTGTCTTCTGAGGATCCCAGCCAAGCACCGTCTTCGCTTTCGTAGGATCTCCCCACAAATTATCTACGTCAGTCGGTCTGAACCATGCAGGGTTCACACATACTAACATCTTGCCGGTGGCTGCATCGTAACCTTTTTCCTCCAGACCGGTACCCTCCCAGCGGATATCGATTCCATTGGCCTTGAACGCTTTCTCTGTAAAGTCTCTTACGGTATGCTGCACACCTGTGGCAATCACGAAATCCTCCGGTGTATCATGCTGCAGCATAAGCCACATACATTCTACATAATCTTTCGCGTAGCCCCAGTCACGCAGAGAATCCATATTTCCCAGTTCCAGATGATCCTGCAGGCCTTCTGCGATCCTTCCGGCTGCCAGGGTAATCTTTCTGGTAACAAAGTTCTCTCCTCTTCTCTCGGACTCGTGATTGAACAAAATACCGTTTACGGCAAACATTCCGTATGCTTCTCTGTACTCTTTCGTAATCCAGAAACCGTACTGTTTTGCCACCGCATACGGGCTGTAAGGATGAAAAGGTGTGGTCTCCTTCTGAGGAATTTCTTCTACTTTACCATAAAGCTCTGATGTTGATGCCTGATAGATTCTGGTCTTCTTGGTCAATCCCAGAATACGGACTGCTTCCAGGACACGAAGTACGCCCAATGCATCCACATCACCGGAATATTCCGGCACGTCAAAGGATACCTGCACATGAGACTGAGCTGCCAGGTTATAGATTTCATCCGGCTGAACAAGATTGATGATTCTGACTAAAGAAGACGAATCCGACATATCTCCATCATGGAGTGTCACTGCTTTCTTTGCAATCAGATGATCTATTCTTGCGGTATTGGAGATAGAAGCTCTTCTGGTGATACCATGTACTTCATACCCTTTCTCCAGAAGAAACTCTGCCAGATAAGAACCGTCCTGTCCGGTAATGCCGGTGATTAATGCTTTTTTCATATCATTCCTCAACTTTCTGTTTACTTTTTATTATGCTGTTTGCTTTTATTCGTAATTCTCCTGTATATTGTAAACCTGTAATTTAGGGATTATAAGTGTAAATCTTGCAAACTTTTAGCATTATATTGACTTTTTTCATTTACTATGCTACAGTTCAGCCAGTAAGCTTTCATCAGGCCAGGCGCAGATCGGCCGAAAATCACTAAAAAAAGAATGGGAGAAACACACCATGGAGCATTCCTTCTTTGAAGCACATATACACAACAGCAACCGAATCCTGTATACCCCCTCGGATTTCGCCAAGACGCACCTGATCTACCTTCAGGAAATCGGCCAATTGCATGCCCGTGACCCTCACACCAGCCGCAGGCAGAATCTGGCTTCTTATCTGTTCTTTGTGGTGCAGAAAGGCTCCGGAACATTAGAATATGATAATAAAACATTTCCTTTGGAATCAGGTGACTGTGTCTTTATAGACTGCCGCAAGCCCTATTCCCACAGGACTTCCGAAGATTTATGGACTTTGCAGTGGGTACATTTCTCCGGCTCCAATATGAGCGGCATCTATGAGAAATACGTAGAACGCGGGGGACGTCCCACCTTCAGGCCGTCTGACCTTGTTCCCTATGAGGAGCTGTTACAACAGATTCATGCCATTGCAGAAAGCGGTAATTATATCCGTGATATGAAGATTTATGAGAAGCTGACTTCTCTTCTGACCCTGCTGATGGAAGAAAGCTGGAATCCTTCCGTAAATCCCCATGCCTCCTCCATGAAGCGCAATCTTCAGGAAGTCCGGGATTATCTTGACCAGCATTATCAGGAAAAGATCACTCTGGATTATCTTGCGGAAATTTTTTATATCAATAAATTCTATCTGACAAGAATTTTCCACGAACAGTTTGGTGTGACCATTAATCACTATTTGTTGCAGGTCCGTATCACCCATGCAAAGCAGCTGCTTCGTTTTACAAGCCTTCCCATAGAAAAGATCGCCCATGAATGCGGTATGAGCGATGCTAATTATTTTACCAGAATGTTTAAGAAGATAGAGGGAATGGCTCCCGGGGAATTTAGAAAGCATTGGACCAGATAATATTGAAAAAAGCTGCCGTACTTACGACTTTTTATCGCAAGTGCGGCAGCTTTTCAAGTATCAATCATCCTCGATACAAAAACTGTCATCTGTAATTACAGAGAAGCAGCCTCGTCAACGATCTTCTTCAGAGCGTCAAGAGCTTCTGCAGGCAGAGCATCGTAGCCTTCCTTCTTGGTGTTGAAGCCTTCAACTGCATCTACACGGTTCTGCATAGCGTTCTTCAGAGCTGCAACGTAGTCAGCATCAGACAGGTCAGGAGCGAAGCCTTCCCAATCCATGATCTCGATATCAGAGAAAGGTCCCCACTGAGTGAAGGAAGCCTTACCTTCAACGATGGTCTCCAGGATGCCAAGGGTATCAGCAGGTTTAACCTTCTTGCCCATGAAATCACCGGTGTTGATGATGTAGCAGTCTACGTTCTTCTCTTCTACCAGCTTCTTGAACTTCTCATAGTCGTTAACCAGAGGATAGGTTCTGAACGGGTTAGCATAAGGAACGATACGAAGAGCGTTCATATCGGTACCGGCTGCTACACGCTCTGCGGTAGAGGTCTTGGTAGCCAGGGTTGCACCCATAACAGATGCAAGAGCTGCACCTTTCAGCTTAACTACAGGAGGAATGGTAGGGTCTTTCATGATCCAGAAGATAGCATTAACAGGAGCGTCAATCTTATCTACACGGTTAGGAGACCACAGTTTGGACTTGATAGCACGTCCGTTACCATTTCTGATATCCTCGGTAACCAGCTGAACCTTGCCGTCCTCATCCAGAGTAGCGGAACAGTTCTGAGCGGTTAACAGGAACTTGTTATCAGCACATCCTGTAGGATAGTCTGCAGTCTTATCGAAGTAAGAAGGCTCCAGAGCGATGGATGCACAGGTATCGGTATTGATGATGAAAGCATCATCATGAAGAACTTTGATTTCGTACTTGCCGCCATGTTTTGCATGGGTCAGAGTAGACTTACCGGATCCGGACAGACCGTATACGGAAGCAACATACTTGCTGCCGTCAGCCAGGATATATTCCTTCTGTCCGCCGTGGCAGGATGCATAACCGTTTCTGTTAGCGATAGCCCAAGCCATGGTCAGAGTACCCTTCTTGTGCTCACCGAAGTATCTCATACCAAGGATTGCTGCGCAGTTCTCGTTGGTATCGAAATAGCACAGGGTCAGAGGATCGCTTAAGCAGCTGAAGTCAACGTCAGGACGCTCATTGGGTACCCACTGAGGATCGGAGAAGATGTAGATATCAGCTTCCTTGCCATCACCTACAGGCTTGGATGCACCATACATTCTTACATATTCATCAGACAGATACTGGAAGTTCAGCATCCAGTTGTAAAGGATATTCTCTTCTCCTTCAGGAATCAGAAGGTGAGCCTTTACCATGAACTCAGGATCCAGACCGATGTAAACTTCTGCATGATACATGGTCTTCCAACGAGTCTCATATACAGCATCCAGAACTACCTTGTCCAGCTTAACGCTGTCTACACCGGGTTCGCCCTTGATACGACGAGCTGCTGCATAACGACCGGTAACTGCACCGTCGTTGAATAACAGAACCTTGGAATCTCTCTCAAGACCCTGCTCTTCTGCCTTGTAAACAGGCATGTCTGTAACGATGGTACCAGGAGAATTCTTAGCTAAATCATAAGCTTCTCTTAAGGTATTAACCTTAACTACGTTATTACCGTAGAAAGCACCTTCGATGATGGAACGTGTCTTACTGAAACCGGTCTTGCCTGCACCAATTTCAGAAATCGGATAATAAGCTTTTGTTGACATTTATAACGTCCTCCTTATAATGTATTGCTCCCGCGATACTGCTGCGGTAATTTTTGCACTGTGGCGCCTTATATGTAACATTAAAAGGCTCGCCATATACATTTGCATTATCTCAAAAATCAAGTAAAAAGTCAATAAATGGCATAAAATTTTATAGGCTTTTTAGAAATAATTGTTTTAGATCTCCCTTGTGGCTTCATTAAGCCACTCCTGTTCCTCTTCCGTCAGATAAGGGGAAACTTTCTCTCTTACCTGTCTGTGATAATCATTCAGGTACTTCTTCTGTGTCTCTGTCAAATACTTCACATCGATAGCTTCCAGGTCAATCGGCGCATAAGTTAAGGTGTCAAAGTACATGAACTGACCATATTCATTCTTCTCCCCATTGCAGGCTACCATGACATTCTCGATACGGATACCATGGCTTCCTTCAATATATACACCCGGTTCATTGGTCACATCCATACCGGCTTCAATTACGGCCTCTGCCATACCTTCTGTAAAACGCCAGCGCAGGTTCTGGGGTCCCTCATGCACATTCAGGATATAACCCACTCCATGACCGGTACCGCACTTATAATCCAGTCCGATCTCCCAGAGAGGCTGTCTTGCCATAATATCCAGATTACGGCCGGTACAGCCGTGAATCCATTTCGTATTGGTCATCTGCAGCATACCGGCAGCCACCAGCGTATAATGCTTCTTTATCTCATCGGATACAGATCCCAGCACGATGGTTCTGGTCACATCCGTGGTGCCGCCCAGATACTGTCCGCCGGAATCAACCAGCAGCATGCCTTCCGGTTTTAACACGGCATAACTCTCAGGAGTGGCAGTGTAGTGCATCATGGCTGCATTGGCATTATAACCGGCAATAGTAGGGAAAGACAGGTCAAGGAAACCGGGAATCTGTCTGCGAAGCTGTTCCAGATGATCGGCTGCCGTAATCTCCGTGATCTCTTCTTTTCCGATATGGGTCTTAAGCCAGTAAATAAATTTTGTCACTGCCACGCTGTCCTGCAGATACACGCGCTTCATGTTCTCCAGTTCCACCGGATTCTTGATTGCCTTTAACAGCTCAGTAGGATTCTTTTTCTCAATTATAGTCTGGTTTTCTGACAATGTTTTATAGATTGCATAGCTGCAATATCTCTCATCTGCCAGGATCTTCTGACCTCCGGCCAGTCCTTTCAGGAAAGTCATGATATCATTATATTCCCTGATCCGGATTCCATGGTTTTCAAAATATTTTTTTACTGAATCATCCAACGCCTTATCCTGAATGAACAGAACCGTCTCCTCCTC
This sequence comes from Acetatifactor sp., assembly GCA_045124375.1. Taxonomy (GTDB): domain Bacteria; phylum Bacillota; class Clostridia; order Lachnospirales; family Lachnospiraceae; genus Acetatifactor. The sequence continues at coordinate 73,136 of JBGVLR010000210.1, read as the reverse complement.
AGTCAGATATGCATAAGACATGGCAACGGGATTACATTCCACGTCACATCCCCTGATATTAAAAAGCCACATAAGGTCATCCAGCTTGCTGAGCAGGAAACATTTCGCCCCTTCCTCTTTCAGCTTTTCTCTTACCTCTTTTAACTTCTCCTCCACGCTCTTGCCTACAACTTCCTCTTCTAACACCGTCACTTTTCCTGCGGGGAAAGAAGGTCTGTCCGTCCAGATGCTCTCAGCCAGATCTTTCTCATATGTGAAAGTAATCTTCTTCTCCTCGAGGGCCTTCTCGTACTTCTTACCGTTCTGCACGGAGATTACCCTGCCGTCAAATCCAAGCGTCTGTCCTTCTTTCATCTGTTCCTTCAGGAATTCTTCTATCGTAGGAACGCCTTCATCCAGCATACGGAAAAGCTTGATGGTAGTGCCTTCCAGTTCATTTTCTGCCTGGATAAAATAACGGCCGTCTGTCCAGAGACCTGCACCTTCCTGCCATACCAGAAGTGTTCCGTTGGAGCCGCTGAAATTTGAGAAATATTCTCTTACTTTAAAATAATCGTTTACATACTCCGAATTATGAAAATCCGCAGTAGGCATCATATAAAAATCAATACCGTTCTCTGCCATGACCTGACGTAAAAGAGCCAGTCTGTCCTGAATCACTTTATTTTCCATTTGTTTCTGTACCTTTCTTTAATACCCTTCTGTTATTTCTCCCTTACACAGTCCTACTGCTCTGGAAGTACCGATTCTGTCGCACCCCAGTTCCAGGAACATTTTAAGATCGTCCAAGGTGGACACACCGCCTGCTGCCTTAATTTTCACCTCAGGACCGATGTTCTCTTTAAACAATTCTACATCCTCTCCGGTGGCACCGCCTGTTCCAAAGCCGGTAGAAGTCTTAATATAGTCTGCCCCGGCAGCCGTCACAGCCTTACACATGGCTATCTTTTCTTCCTTCGTCAGATAACAGGTCTCGATGATGACTTTCAGAATATGACTGCCGCATACGTTTTTCAATGTGCGAATTTCCTCTTCCACTTTATCGTAGAGCCCGTTCTTCACGTCACTGATATTTACTACCATATCGATTTCATTACATCCATCCCGAAGAGCAGCCTCCACTTCAGCCACCTTTGCCTCCGTGACACTGTATCCCAGGGGAAATCCCACCACTGTACATATATTGATCTTATCTCCATAGGTATCATGAATTCGCTTAATATAAGCCGGCGGCACGCACACACTTGCCGTATGGTATGTTAATGCTTCGTCACAAAGCTTCACGATATCTTCCCATGTTGCAAATGCTTTCAGCTGAGTATGATCTACATGTCCAAGCATCTCCTGTACTGTCATATTAGCCTCCTTTATTCTTCCTACTCTGTCTTCTATTGTAATACCTTCCTGTTAAAAAAGCAACCTTCGGCGCTTCGACATTTTTTACTTGATTAAATGACAAAACTTGTGTTATCATAATAACAATGTTGATTCCAGACATAGGTAATATATTTTTGAAAGAAAGGAGCAAATGATATGAACAATCACAATATCTATTCCGACATTACACCCGAAATTATTAAACTGGCAAAGCTTTCCGCAGAAAGCGGTGTCATTGACCAGGAACTTTTTACCCGCTATGAAGTCAAACGGGGACTGAGAGATTTGAACGGTAAAGGCGTACTTGCCGGACTGACCCATATATCAGATGTGCGCGCAACCGAGATTGTAGACGGCGTCAGCGTTCCCTGTCACGGTCGTTTATTTTACAGAGGCTATGATGTAAAGGACCTGGTACAAGGATTTACCAGGGATGGCAGATTTGGCTTCGAAGAGGTCACCTATCTTCTATTATTCGGCGAACTGCCAGATGCCAAAGAACTGGCTTCTTTTAAGGAACTCCTTGCCTTTTACCGCACTCTGCCTACCAGTTTTGTGCGTGATATCATCCTGAAAGCTCCCAGCAAAGATATGATGAACACTCTGGCAAGAAGTGTGCTTACCCTCTATTCCTATGATGACAGGGCGGATGATACATCCATCCCTAATGTACTGAGACAGTGTCTGCAGCTTATCAGCCTGTTCCCACTGCTCTCCATTTACGGATATCAGGCTTACAGCCACTATCATGACGGCAACAGTCTGTATATTCATCAGCCGGTTGCAGAACTTTCCACGGCGGAAAACATCCTGCATATTCTTCGTCCGGACAGCAAATATACCCCTCTGGAAGCTAAGATTCTGGATATCGCACTGGTTTTGCATATGGAACATGGCGGTGGTAATAACTCTTCCTTCACGACTCATGTTGTTACCTCTTCCCTGACTGATACCTACTCAACCATTGCCGCAGCTATCGGCTCTCTGAAAGGTCCCCGTCATGGCGGTGCCAACATTAAGGTTGTTCAGATGTTTGATGACATGAAGAAAGAAGTACACGACTGGACAGACGAAGATGAAGTTTCCAATTACCTGCGTAAGCTTCTTCATAAAGAAGCTTTTGACCATGCCGGTCTCATCTATGGTGTAGGTCACGCTGTTTACTCCAAGTCTGACCCAAGAGCAGTAATCTTCAAGGGCTTCGTTGAAAAGCTTTCCGAGGAAAAGGGTCTGGAGAAAGAATTTGCGCTCTACTCTCTCGTAGAAAAGCTTGCTCCCCAGATTATCAGCAACGAGCGCCAGATGTTCAAAGGCGTCAGCATCAATGTGGACTTCTATTCCGGATTTGTATACAATATGCTTGGGCTTCCTATGGAATTATACACTCCTATCTTCGCCATTGCGCGTATCGCCGGCTGGAGTGCTCACAGACTGGAAGAACTGGCTAATAACGGTAAGATCATCCGTCCCGCATACAAGCCTGTAGGGGAAGACAAGGATTATATTGCGCTGAGTGAACGCTGATATTCAAAAAAGAAGACCTGTAAGTCATGGTCATTTGATCATGTACATACAGGTCTTCTTTTTATAATATTACTTTGTTCTCCAAATCTTAATACAATATCTTATAAGGCTTACAGCTTCAGGAAGTCTCTTACAATCTGCTGCATCTTGTCTGCATCACAGATATTGTTGTGAATCACTTCTGCGCTGCGGATCTCCTCAATGGCATTCGGTACTGTCACATTGGCAATCTTAGACAACTCATCCACCAATTCGAAATCCCCCATGGCATCATACTTATGATCAATGGCATCCATAACGCTTCTGGTGAATTTGAAAGGACTTGCTGTAGAAGCAATCACAGTCTTGGCTGTATCGCCGGTCTCTTTCACATATTTATCATAAACAGTAGCAGCAACTGCGGTATGGGTATCTATGACATAACCACAGTCCTCATACAGCTTCTTGATGGTCTCAGCTGTCTCAGACTCGCTTGCATAATTACCGTAGAAATCAGCCAGTCCGGCTTTCATCTCTTCGGTGATCTCATACTTGCCTTGCCCGCTCAGGGAAGCCATCAACTGAGCATTCTTCTCAGCATCCTCACCTGCAATACGGTAAATCAGTCTTTCCAGATTACTGGAAATCAGGATATCCATGGAAGGAGAGGTGGTCAGTATGAACTCTCTGTTGCGGTCATAAGTACCGGTTGCGAAGAAATCATACAGAACCTTGTTGTCGTTGGAAGCACAGATCAGCTTGGCAATGGGCACACCCATATTCTTTGCATAGAAAGCAGCCAGGATATTACCAAAATTACCGGTAGGTACTACAACATTGATTGCCTCGCCTTCTGTAATCTTCTCTTCCTCTAAAAGCTTTGCATATGCATATACATAATATACGATCTGAGGTACCAGACGGCCGATATTGATAGAGTTGGCAGATGAGAACTGATATCCCTTCTCATCCATCTCTTTAGCCAGTTCCTTATCGGAGAAAATCTTCTTTACACCGGTCTGGGCATCATCAAAGTTACCATGGATACCTACTACGAAAGTATTGTCACCCTTCTGAGTAACCATCTGCTTCTCCTGAATGGGGCTGACACCGTTCTTGGGATAAAATACAATGATCTTGGTGCCTTCTACACCTGCAAAACCTGCCAATGCAGCTTTACCGGTATCACCGGAGGTAGCAGTCAGGATCACGATTTCATTATGTATCTGATTCTTTCTGGCAGAAGTAATCATCAGATGAGGCAGGATGGAAAGTGCCATATCCTTAAATGCGATGGTTGCACCATGGAACAGCTCCAGGTAATAAGCGCCTTTCGCTTCTACCAGGGGAGCGATCACCTCTGTATCGAATTTCTCGTCATATGCCTTGCGGATACATTCCTTTAACTCGTCCTCTGTAAAATCAGACAAAAATAGCTTCATGACCTCATAAGCCACTTCCTGATAGCTCATTTTAGACAACTCTTTCAAAGATTTCTCCAGTGCAGGAATATGATCAGGCACAAATAGTCCGCCATCATCAGATAATCCTTTCAGGATGGCTTCCGATGCCTTTACAGGGGCTTTATTACTTCTGGTACTTTTATATAATACTTCCATAATCTTTTCTTGATTACTCCTTTCAAGCAACTACAATTTTGCCCCATTTTACCACATTCCTGCTTTCTGCGCAATACACTTTATTGAGCTAAATCAAAAAACTGTCCGGGAAAACGTCATAAAAAGAACTCGTGTCCGCCATGGGCGAACAGGAAAGTCAGGTTTTCATCGAACCACCGCATCCTGTCATCGTCAGCATATTTTCTGGCCGCAAAGTACATGGCTCCCTGAGAGATGTCTTCTCCTTCCAGAGCTCGCTGCACCGCTTCCACAGTCTCTTCACTGATCGTAACTTTCCATATTTTACCGGATGAAACCGGTGAAAACTGTGTCACTCCTTTGGATTTTTGAAGCACTACCTCAGAAACTGTATCCGGAAAACCTTCGCTGTTTACCCGGTTTAAAATCACATTTGCTACCAGCAATTTCCCGTCCTCATCTTCGCCTCCTGCTTCCGCTTCCACGATACGAAGCAGAATATCATAGTCCTCTTCACAGAGATTGTAGACAAGGCCGGTAGTTTCCGTCTGTCCGGTGACTGTTTTTGTGCCGAATACACAAGTCTCATCTGTCAGCTGCTCCGGTTCCGGATTTTCCAGTACTCCATAGTCAACTACCCGTTGCCCGGAAGCACTGCTTAAGACAATTCCCATGGTACGGCTTCTATTATCCGCTGTATAAGCTGCATCAAGTGTTTCTTCATAAAGAGCGCCTGCAGCTTCCAGATTTTTATCGATTCCTGTTACACAAAAAGCTCCTGCCAGCAACAGAAAATGTGCCAGCAGAAGCCCGCTTATGGCTTTTTTATACATGTCTAACTGATTCCTTTCTGCTGTTTGCTGATTCATTTTTCGTTCCTGATATTTATTTTATACAGCAAGTCCTCAAGTTATGACACTTATATAAAAAATTCATTTTTTATTCATTGATGACAATCGATTTCTTAGGACATTTTTCCTGGCAGGCGCCGCAGCCGATACATTTCTCATGGTCAATCACTGCATGGAAATTTTCCACTTTCACAGCCTGTTCAGGACAGTTCCTTACGCAGAGACCACAGCCAATACAACCAACGTCACATGCTTTCATGGTCACAGGACCTTTGTCCACAGAACTGCAGGCCACTACCTGCTTTGCAGAGTAGGGAATCAGAGAAATCAGGTGTTTGGGGCAGACTGCAATACATTTTCCGCATGCTTTACACTTTTCTTTGTCCACTACAGCCACACCATTTACAACATGAATTGCATCGAAAGGACAGACCTTGGCACAGGTACCGTAGCCCAGGCATCCGCTGTTGCAGGACTTAGGACCGCCGCCCGGCACAAAGTTCATCATACGACAATCTTCAATACCGCTGTAATCGTAATCCTTGTGTGTCTTCTCACAGTCACCCTGGCAGTGTACAAATGCCACTTTCCGTTCGCTGCTTTCTGCTTCCACACCCATGATGGCTGCAATCTTCTCTCCTACAGCTTCTCCTCCTACCGGACAGGCATTGACAGGCGCCTCTCCTTTTGCGATAGCTGCTGCCAGACCGGAACAGCCTGCAAAACCGCAGCCGCCGCAGTTATTACCGGGAAGTGCTGCAAGTACTGCTTCTTCTTTCTCATCTACTTCTACTTTAAATTTAATCCCTGCCACACCTAAGAACAGGCCCATGAAAATACCCACCAGACCTACCACCAGAGCAGCAGTCAGAATTCCAGTTGCCATGACTTTCCCCTCCTTTTATAACAGACCTGAGAATCCACAGAAAGCAATTGCCATAAGTCCTGCCGTAAGCAGTACCATAGGCATCCCTTTAAAAGATTCCGGGAAATCATTATGTTCCATCTTCTCACGCAGTCCTGCCAGGATCACGATTGAAATGGTAAAGCCTACTGCTGTGGCGAACCCGTTTATGATGCCGGTAAGGATACCGTACTCTTTCTGCACGTTAGTCAGAGCCACACCAAGTACGGCGCAGTTGGTAGTGATCAGGGGCAAATACACGCCTAATGCCTCATATAAGGCCGGCATAGCTTTCTTTAAGAACATCTCAACAAACTGAACCAGTGCTGCGATCACCAGAATGAATACGATAGTCTGCAAATATTCGATATGAAACCGCTGCAGTATGTATTTGTAAATCACTCCGGATACAGCGCTGGCCAGAGTAATAACAAAGATTACAGCAGTTCCCATGCCGGCAGCCGTGCTTGTTTTCTTGGATACACCAAGGAAAGGACACAGTCCCAGGAACTGGCTTAACACTACATTACTGACCAGTGAGGAACTGACTAATATGATAAATAAATCTTTGATGTCTGTCATATTACTTTCCCTCCTTATTTAAATCTATGAAAACCAAGTCCTGTATGGCCGGTTCCTCTGTTTCTATTGTCTTCTTAGCAATCGACTTATCTGCTTGTTTCTTTTCTGCAGGTTTTATCTCAGCTGCTTTTATTTCAGCCATTTTGGCAGCTGCTGCTTTTGCTCCATTCGCTTTCGTCTCAGCTTCCTTTTTCTTAGTCGACTCCTCCAGTGTCTCCCATTCATGGTCTTTCGCATCCGGGTCATAGAATCTTCTGCTGCAGCCTTTATTGCCGCAGTTCATGCAGTCCTCACTGCAGCCTGACTGAATCTTGCCGGCATCCTTGCCCACACGCTCTCTGGTAATCTTTAAATAATTCTGAAAAGCTGTCAAAGCAGCCAGTACGAAAAAGGCTCCCGGCGCCAGGACAAAGATACCGATCGGTGTATAAGAATCCGGCATGATCCGATATCCGAACACTTCTCCGGCTCCTAACAGTTCTCTCACGGCACCGATACAGGTCAGTGCAAAGGTAAAACCAAGCCCCATTCCTATACCGTCAAACAGAGACGGAATAGGAGGATTGGAATAGGCATAGCTTTCCGCACGTCCGAGAATGATACAGTTTACTACGATTAAGGGGATATATACTCCTAGTGCCTTATTCAAAGACGGCAGGTATGCCTCTAATAACAGCTGAAGTACTGTTACAAAGGAAGCAATGATTACGATAAAGGCAGGAATACGCACTTTTCCGGGAATTATCTTACGAAGCAGTGAAATGATCAGGTTGCTCATAGCAAGTACCGCTGCTGTGGTAAGCCCCATGCCCAGACCGTTTATTGCAGATGTAGTCACTGCCAGAGTAGGACACATACCCAACATCAATACAAATGTGGGATTTTCTTTGATCAGACCGTTATAAAGTCTCTCACCGGCTTTATTCATTGCTGTTACCTCCTTCCCCGACAAGTGTTGCCAATTCTTCCTGAACAGCTCTTAAAGCACCGTTTACCGCATTGGTCACAGCCTTGGTTGTAACAGTAGCTCCGCTGATGGCATCGATCTCGCTGTCCGATTTAGAACCGCTCTTGGTATATGTAAAACTGCTTACTTTCTTATTACGAAACTGAGGCTTCAACACATCATCAGCTTTCATGCCAAGGCCCGGTGTCTCACTGATTTCCAGAATCGAGATGCCGTTAATCGTACCATCTTCCCTGACTCCCAGGTAAAGCGTGATATCTCCGCCATATCCTTCCGAAGTAGTCGTCTCTACAACAAAGCCCAGATGATTTCCGGATGCGTCCTGCGCTTCATAGGCGCTTCCTATTTCCACTCCATTAGCTTTCAGTTCCTCAGCAAGTGTATCGGAAGGCGTGTATTCCATTTTTTCAAAATTGGCAGCATCTTCAAACACTGCCCGGCATGCCTCCTGAATCGCTTTTTCCTCCTGGAGACGGATAGGATCTTTCGTAAGTTCATAGACAAAACCGAGCACCAGCCCGGCAATCAATGTGATTGCAAACAAGATCATGGCATCTTTCAGCATATTGCGGACATCTGATTTATTTGACATGACGCTTACCTCCCTTCCCAAAGGCTTTCGGCCAGGTCACCTTTTCAATCAAAGGTACCAGCAGATTGCCAAGAATAATGGCATAGGATACGCCCTCAGCAGCCGGTCCGAAGATTCTGAAGATTCCTGTCATAATGCCCAAGAAAATACCATAGAGGTACTGCCCCTTAACGGTAATAGGTCTGGTCACATAATCTGTAGCCATGAAGAAAGCTCCCAGCATCAGGCCGCCGCCTGCAAGCTGTGCAGACAGATAAGCAGGATCAAAACCATGTCCGCCGAAAATCGTTATGAACACAGCAAAACTTACAATGTAGCTTCCCGGAATCCGCAGATCAATGATGCCGAGAAGAAGCAGGAAACATGCTCCGATCACGATCGCTATCATAGAAGTCTCACCGATGGTACCGGCAGTATTACCGATGATCATATCCATGGTATTTACACTCTCCCCTGCTTTCAAAGAGGCTAAGGGTGTGGCACCGGTAAAGGTATCATAAGAGAAATCCGTCATAAGCGCAGGGAATGAAATCAACAGGAAGCATCTGGCTGCCAGTGCCGGATTCATAAAATTCTGTCCCAGCCCGCCAAAGAGCATCTTAACCACCAAAATAGCGAACACACCGCCAATCACAGGTACCCACCAGGGCACACTGACCGGCAGGTTTAATGCCAGCAAAAGTCCTGTCACAACAGCAGACAGATCTGTAATCGTCATTTTCTTCTTATATAATCCAAACAGAAATTCCGTCCCCACCGTTGTTGCAATCGAGATCAATGTCAACATCAGCGCTCTCGGGCCGAAATGATAGATTCCATATCCCGTAGCCGGAAGCAGCGCAATGATCACGGCCATCATGATACCATTGGTCGTCACTTTGGACCGAATGTGGGGATTGGAAGATACTTTCAGTAATTTACTCACTTTTCATCCCTCCTACTTCTTTTTCTTCGCCAGAAGGAGCTTACGCATGGACTTAATCTCCTGGGTAAGCGGCCTCTTGGCCGGGCAGATAAAGCTGCAGCATCCGCACTCACAGCATTCCATGCCATCATGCTTCAAAAAAGCTTCCTCATCAAAACGTTCTGCATAATCAGCCAGTCTGCTGGGTACCACGCGACCCGGGCAGACCTCTACGCACCGTCCGCAGTTAATGCAGGGCCCCGGTTCCATCATAGATACTTCATCTACAGTAAGTGCCAGCAGCGCTGTAGAAGTCTTGGTAGTAGGTACATTCAGTTCAAACATACCGAAGCCCATCATAGGACCGCCGCAGATAATCTTCTCTGGCTCTTGCTTAAATCCTCCGGCTTCCTGCACCAACTGGCTGTAACTTGTACCGATCCGCACCTTAAAGTTACGGGGATTGGCAATGGCATCTCCTGTCACAGTTACAATACGCTCCATCAGAGGCTTGCCCTCTACCACAGCCCTGTAAATGGCACAGATCGTGTCCACATTATTTACGATACAGCCCACATCTGCCGGAAGCATGGAGGAATTCACCTGACGCCCTGTCACTGCATAAATCAGGGTTCTCTCAGCTCCCTGAGGATACTTGGTCTTTAATGATTTTACTGTGATCCGCTTCTCATTCTTAGTCAGAGACTTTAAAAGCTTGATACATTCCGGCTTATTGTCCTCGATGGCAATCACGCCAATGGCCCTGTCAAAGAGCTTCAGGACGATCTTAAGTCCCTCGATCAGCTTCTCCGGTTCTTCCATCATCCTGCGATAGTCACTTGTCAGGTAAGGCTCGCACTCCGCACAATTGGCGATAACATATTCAATCTTGTCCGGATCAGGCGGTGAAAGCTTTACAAAGGTAGGGAATCCTGCACCACCCATACCTACAATGCCTGCCTCTTTCACAATATCAATAATTTCCTGCTTGGTCAGCTTCTCCACCGGTGCCACAGGGAAGAATCCGATTTCTTCATACAAGCCGTCATTTTCCACGATGATACTGTTTATCATATCTCCGGTCACCACACGCCTTGGCTCAATGGTCTTTACTGTACCGGATACAGAAGCATAAATCGGTGCTGAAACAAATCCGCCGCTCTCTGCTATCATCTGTCCTACCAGGACACGATCCCCTTTTTGTACAACCGGCTTGGCCGGAGCCCCGATATGCTGAGAAAGCGGATATACAAGCTCTCCCTGTGGAAGTATCTCCAGAACCGGCTTGTCCTTGGACAGTTCTTTTCCATCATAAGGATGGATGCCGCCCATAAATGTTAACTTCGCCATAATATTCCCTCTTCCTTTCTTATGACTGCGATCTGCAGCCACAATTTCCTCCCGCCGAAAAATGTCAAACTTTAACGAGATTTTTACTTATAAATAAATATACTATTATTTTTCGAAAAATACTACTGCAAATTTAAAAAATATGATATTATTTTATCAAAGTCATAAAAACAAGATAATAAGGAGGGGTATCCCTATGAAAACCGTCAAAACGTGTCTGAAATCTTTTTCCTTAAAATATCCGCTGGAGCATCTGGCCCCCCTAGACCAGATCCTTTTCCTGGATATTGAAACCACAGGGTTCAGCTCAGCCTCCTCATACCTTTATCTGATCGGATGTACTTTCCGGGAAAACGATACCTGGAAGACAATACAGTGGTTTGCGGAAAAATATGAGGAAGAACCGGTAATACTGACCGCCTTTTTTGAATTTGCGGCTGCATACCGATATCTGCTGCACTTTAACGGTACCACCTTCGATATCCCTTTTATACAGCATAAATGCGCCCGTCACAAGCTTTCCTTTACTTTCGATAAAATGGAAAGCATTGATTTATATAAAAAGATATCACCCTGTAAATATCTGTTGAAGCTTCCCAATTGTAAGCAGAAGACATTGGAGCAGTTTCTGGAGATACCCAGAGACGATATCTATGACGGCGGCGACTTGATCGGCTTGTATCATGAATATGTAAAAGCTCCCTCTTCTATGACAGAAAAGAAGATTCTTCTTCATAATCAGGAGGATCTTCAGGGAATGTTAGAGATCCTGCCGGTACTCTCCTACTATGATTTGTTCACTAAAGATGTGACCGCCAGGAAAGTCCAAGCAAACTATTATCGGGATCTTTCAGGTCAGAAACGGATGGAACTTCTGATGACTCTGTCGCTGCCGGTCTCTCTGCCGAAACTGGTCTCCATTTCCGGAAACGGCTGTTATTTTATGGGGGAATCTGATAGCGGTTCTCTGAAAGTGCCTGTCTACGAAGAAGAGATGAAATATTTTTATTCTAACTATAAAGATTACTATTATCTTCCTACGGAAGATGTTGCCTTACATAAATCGGTAGCTTCCTTTGTGGACAGCGAGCACAGGATACCGGCTACTGCAGCTACCTGTTATACCCGTAAGCAGTCACAGTATCTGCCTCAGTGGGGTCTTTTGCGCGAGCCTTTCTTTAAAAGGGACTATAAGAGCAAAGAAATGTTCTTCGAACTGACGGATGAGCTGAAGCGGGACAGAGCTGCCTTTACGGCTTATGCCAATCATTTGCTGGCTATGCTGGCAACAGTATATTAGGAGATCTTTTTCTTTTATAAATCCTCTTTCGTCATTTTAATAAGTATCCAAAAAGAGACTTACCGCATTTCATCACACGGTAAGTCTCTCCTATTTCATATTATTATGTCTAGCTTAAATCTTATTCTTCAGAAGCAATAACAGCATCGATATCTACTGCTGCAACATCAGCATCTTCTTCCTTAGCTGCTTCCTGAGCCATTGCCTTAACACTCAGAGAGATCTTCTTGTCAGCTTCGTTGAAGTCTACAACCTTAGCGGTAACTTCATCGCCAACAGCCAGAACATCAGCAGGCTTCTCGATGTGCTCCTTAGCGATCTGAGATACGTGAAGCAGAGCGTCTACGCCGGGCTCCAGTTCTACGAATGCACCGAAGTCAGTCATTCTTGCAACCTTACCGGTTACAACATTGCCTACTGCATACTTCTCTGCAGCGTCTTTCCAAGGATTAGCATCTTCAAACTTTAAGGACAGTGCAATCTTGCTGCCGCTGATCTCTTTGATCAGGACTTTCAGGGTATCGCCTACCTTGAAGACTTTCTTAGGATGCTCTACTCTTCCCCAAGACATCTCGGAAATATGAAGCAGACCGTCAGCTCCGCCCAGATCAATGAAAGCACCGAAATCGGTAACGTTCTTAACAACGCCTTCTACTACATCGCCTTCATGGATTCTCTCAAAGAGTTCTTTCTGCATCTCTGCCTTCTTAGCAACGATAAGCTGCTTGCGGTCACCAATGTATCTTCTTCTCTTAGGATTGTACTCGCTGATAACGAATTCAATTTCCTGTCCGGCATACTTGGTCAGATCCTTTTCATAGGTATCGGATACCAGGCTTGCAGGGATGAAGATTCTTACTTCATCAACTACTACGCTCAAACCACCGTCAAGTACCTGTGCAACAGTTGCTTTCAGTACTTCCTTGTTGTTATAAGCTTCTTCAATTCTCTTGTTGCCTCTGTCAGCAGCAAGTCTCTTGTAGGTCAGAACCACCTGACCTTCTCCATCATTAACTTTCAATACTTTTACTTCCATGGTGTCGCCGACTTTAACGACAGTAGTAAGATCTACACTATTGTCGTTGGTGTATTCACTCTTGGTAAGAATACCGTCAGACTTGTAACCGATGTTAAGTACCATCTCATCGGGCTTCACATCGATAACTGTGCCTTCGACTACCTCTCCTGCATGTATTGTCTTTAATGATTCTTCCAACATTTGTTCAAAAGTTAATTCTGACATAATTTTGAACCTCCTCGATTAATTTGTTTGGGGTGGAAGCCCCAGCAGTAATACCCACCAGTCGAACAGCTTTAGGTAGTTCTAAATGCAAGTCATCTAGTGTCTGTATAAAATAGGTGTTTGCACACTCCCTGCTGCAAATCTCGTACAGTTTTCTCGTGTTGGAGCTGTGCTTACCTCCTATTACGATCATAACATCCGCTTCTTTCGCGATGGCCCGCGCCTGCGTCTGTCGTTCTTCTGTTGCATTACAGATAGTGTTCACAACACTATCATTGTAACCTTTTTTCTCAAAAATTTCAACTATATATTGAAATTTCTTGTAATTATATGTCGTTTGAGCCACGATACAGAGGTTTTGACCCTCTTTTGGGGTGTATTCCATGGCTTCTTCGGGCGTTTCCAGCACTGTAACCGGCCCCTGACACCATCCTACGATGCCCTGTACCTCAGGATGAGAAGGATTTCCCACCACAATGATCTCCTTACCTGCCAGACTTTCTTTCTCCACAACTCTGTGAATTCTTTTTACGAAAGGACAAGTAGCATCAATACACTCCAAACCTTTCTGCTCCAGAATATCATAGATATCTTTTGAGACACCGTGGGAACGGATAACTACGGTACCTTCCGTAAGCTGCTCCAGCTCTTCTTTCGTCTCAATAACCCTGACTCCTTTTTGCTCCAGATCCCTTACCACTTCTTCATTATGGATAATCGGCCCATACGTATATATAGTCTTACCAGTTTCTATCTGTTCATACACTTTATCTACAGCACGTTTTACACCAAAGCAGAATCCTGCACTCTCAGCCAGCCTGATTTCCATTCCTCAGACATCCTCCTTTGCAGTGCATTTCTGATTCCCTGTTACTTTCTTATCCTCTGTAGTTTTTTTCTCCTCACAGATGCGAATCATGGCATTTACCACTTCCTCTATAGTCATATCGGAAGTATCCAGAAGCAGGGCATCCTCTGCCTGTTTTAGGGGAGAAGCCTCACGGTGCATGTCCCGATAGTCCCTTGCTTCAATATCTGCCTTAATTTCTTCCAAATCACATGATTCGCCTTTCGCAGTATACTCATCATATCTGCGCTTTGCGCGCACATAACTGCTGGCTGTCATATAAATCTTCACATCAGCATCAGGAAGCACACAGGTGCCGATATCCCGACCGTCCATAACACAGTCACTGGAAGCTGCCAGCTTCTGTTGTAGTTCCACCAGTTTTTTACGGATCACCGGCTCTTTACTTGTCTTGGATGCCATTTCGCCGACTTCTTCCGTTCTTAAGAATGCATTTACATTCTCTCCATTGAGATATACTACCTGTACACCGTCCTCATAACGTATGGTAATATCTGCTTCCTCACATTTCTCACAGACTACCTGCACATCATCGGGATTGACCTTTTCTCTGAGAAGGTACAATGCCATGGCACGGTACATCGCGCCCGTATCCACATAAATCAGATTCATTTTCTTTGCCAGCGCCTTTGCTATGGTACTTTTACCCGCTCCGGCCGGTCCGTCTATTGCAATATTATAACTCATGTAAACCTCCTGTATCGCAGACTTTCCGTTTCATATCTATGTCCGTTACCTGCTTATTCCTGCTGAGCAGCATTCTCTCCTGCCAGATACCCGGTAGACCAGGCAATCTGCAGGTTGAACCCTCCTGTCAGAGCATCAAGATCGAGCACTTCTCCTGCAAAATACATTCCCTGCACTTTCTTAGACTCCATGGTAGAAGGATTGATGTCCTTGACTGAGACACCTCCTCTGGTGATAATGGCTTCATTATAATCCCTGACACCGGTAATGGTCAATGGAAGATTCTTGATGAGTTCCGCAAACGATCTTCTTTCCTCTCTGGTAATCTCATTTACTTTCTTATCAGGATGGATTCCTGACAGGGAAATCATGATCGGTATCAGCTTTACCGGGAAAAGGCCATTCAATGCGTTTTTAAACTGTTTGTTCTTATTATCCTCAAAATCACGTAAAATACGCTTGTCCAACTGTTCCGGATCAAGAGCAGGCTTTAAATCGATATATAACGTTACCTTACCTTCACTTTCTTTGCCTGCTTTGGATTTTGCGGCCTTTTTACGGGCCTTCTCTGCATTTTTCATATAATAACTGCTGGCGCTCAGAATCAATGGACCGCTGACTCCAAAATGGGTAAACAGCATCTCTCCGAAGCCTTCATAAATCTCTTTCGACCCATGTACAAGGCGCACAGAGACGTTTTTCAGAGCAAGTCCCATCACATCCTTGCACCATGCTTCTTCTGTAGTAAAAGGCACCAGAGAGGGCATAGTATCAACAAATGCATGTCCTGTCTCTTTCGCAAAACGGTAGCCGTCTCCGGTAGAACCGGTAGTAGGATAAGAAATACCTCCCGTGGCAATGATGATGCTGTCTGCATCCAGCTTTCGCCCATTGGAAAGCCGGACTCCTGTCACTTTAGCTTCATCTGCGGTCAGAATCTCTTTCACCTCGCTGTGAAGCAGTATCTCTACGTCACGCCTGCGAAGTTCTCCGGATAACGCCGCGATCACATCCGAAGAATGGTCAGAAACAGGAAATACACGATCCCCTCTCTCCACTTTTAACGGACATCCCGCCTTTTCCAGAAAATCCATAACGCTTCTATTGTCAAACCGGTAAAACGCACTGTAGAGGAACTTGGGATTGCTGACACAATTGGCAAATAATGTTTCCATTTCTCCTGCATTGGTGACATTGCATCGTCCTTTACCGGTAATATATATCTTCTTTCCTAATTTCTCATTTTTCTCAATCAGGCAGACTTCTGCACCTGCATCTGCAGCAGCAATAGCCGCCATCATGCCGGCAGCACCGCCGCCTATCACAATTACTTTCTTCATCTCCTAAACCTTTCCGGTTTACGCCTTTCCTGCCGATACCTCAGCAGTCGGCATTCCTCCCAGCATAGCATCTTCATCTATGTAATCTATCTCATCGTTCAGGTATACCTGATAATTATTCCATGCATTTTCCAGCATTTCCAGATTCTTCTTGACCTCCTGAGGGCATTTCAGACACAATGCCACCACAAGGGCATTGATCAGGCTGAGCGGCGCTACCAGAGAGTCAACAATAGAGACCATATCACTTCTTGCCAGCAGATTGCAGGAGGAATACAGGTTCATAGGCGAATTCACGCTGTCCGTAATCGCAATCACATTGGCATTACGGTCATTGGCAAATTCCATGGCTTTCAACGTACGCATGGAATACCTTGGAAAACTGATTCCTACAAAGCAATCTCTCTCATGAATACGTATCATCTGTTCAAAAGTCTCACTGATACTGGTACTCCGTAAAAGCACCACGTTCCCCCTGATCATATTCAGATAAAAATGTAGAAATCCTGCCAAAGGTTCATTACTCCGAAGTCCCATGATATATACCGTCTCAGCCTCCAGAATAGACTTTACTGCTGTCTCAAAAGCATTCGGATCCAAATGCTCAATAGTATCCTGAATCTTCTCCATATCAGAAGTCAATACAGAAGTCAAAACTTCAGACTGACTGCTTCTGCCATATTTAATATTAATCTTCTGAACACTGCTTAGCTTACCGCGAACACAATCTTCCAGTGCCCTCTGAAAGCCCGGATACCCATCATAACCAAGTCCATAAGCAAATCTTACCACTGTAGACTCACTGATTCCAAGTGTATCACCCAACTTTGCGGCAGTCATGAACACGGCTTCATCATAATTATGACGGATATATTCCGCAATCTTACGATGATTCTTGCTCATCTTCTGATAATGTTCTTCTATTCGAGCCAAAACATCACTTTCCTGTTTCATACCGCAAGCTGCTCCTTTTTCTATGATTTCATCAACTTTTCTTTTGGTAAAATATGCCCTGTACTTTTAATAATAACACGACATCCTGTTCAATTCAACCAAAATCAGAAGATTCAACCGTAAAAACAGTTCATTTGTTACAGTTCATTTTAGCCAAAAAGCCAACCACTCAATCCGAGAGAATGAAATGGTTGGCTTAAATGAATCATTATAACCTATTCAAAAAATATTGCTGGTGCAATTATACTGGATAAGCACCGTTCTTGGTATCAGCCTGAGTCATGTCAACTTTCTCCTGCTGAGCCTGACGATACTTGAAGAAATCAGTAGCAACCTGAGGGAACAGAGCGTAGCTCAGTACGTCCTCATCCTGCTGCTTCCATTCTTTCATCTCGCCTTCCAGTTTATCCAGCTCGTTATCGATCAGATCTGCATAACGGCAGGTAATTCTCTCTTCACCAGGGATAACCTTATCGATTACTTCCTGATTCATAGGCTTAACAGTTTGGCCATATTCACCACGCAGTACAGCCTTGGTTTCCTTAGTAGCCATCTTATAACGCTCACCCATCAATACGTTGAATACAGCCTGTGTACCAACGATCTGAGAAGAAGGAGTTACAAGAGGGGGCTCACCCAGATCCTTACGAACGCGAGGGATCTCCTGAAGTACATCATAGTACTTATCTTCTGCATTCTGTTCTTTCAGCTGGCTTACCATGTTGGAAAGCATACCGCCGGGAACCTGATACAGCAGAGTCTTGATATCTACGCCCATTACCTTAGGATTCAGCAGACCGCTCTTTAAGCACTCATCTCTGTAAGGTCTGAAGTAATCAGCGATTTCAGCCAGCAGATTCTGATCGAATCCGGTATCATAAGGAGTATCTCTAAAAGTCTCAACCATAACTTCTGTTGCAGGCTGTGAAGTTCCCATTGCGAAAGGACTCATAGCAGTATCGATCACATCAACACCGGCTTCTACTGCCTTTAAGTATGTCATACTTGCAACACCGGAGGTGTAGTGAGTATGTAACTGGATAGGCAGCTTCGTTGCACTCTTCATAGCAGTGATCAGCTCAGTTGCCTTATAAGGAACCAGAAGTCCAGCCATATCTTTGATACAGATAGAGTCTGCACCCATCTCTTCGATCTTCTTAGCTGTATTCATCCAGTATTCCAGTGTATAAGCATCACCGAGAGTATAAGACAGAGCTACCTGTGCATGACCTCTGCCTTCCTGTACCTTGAACTTGTTGGTAGCATCAACAGCTGCCTGCAGGTTACGAAGGTCGTTTAAGCAGTCAAAAATACGGATGATATCAATACCGTTGGAAATGGACTTCTGTACGAAGTATTCTACAACATCATCTGCATAGGGTCTGTAACCAAGAATATTCTGTCCACGGAACAGCATCTGCAGCTTGGTATTCTTGAAACCGTCACGCAGCTTTCTCAGTCTGTCCCAGGGATCTTCCTTCAGGAAACGAAGGGAAGCATCAAATGTAGCGCCGCCCCAGCACTCTACAGAATGATAACCAACCTGATCCATCTTATCAACGATAGGAAGCATAAGACTGGTAGGCATTCTTGTAGCAATCAGAGACTGGTGAGCGTCACGTAATATAGTTTCCGTAATCTTAATCGGCTTTTTTACTTGTTCTGACATAATTTCCTCCTATTTTCTTGGCTGGACTTGCGGATGTAGTCGGAATATTGGTGGGGTGATGGCTCCCCGAAAAGTCCCATTACATCAGGTGCTTCGATAAACCCGAAAATTCAACTTTTCCCAATCACCCTCTATCACCGCAAGTCAAGCAATAGAATATCACTAAATAATTTCAAACAAATCTTTATCAGTATATATCAATCCTGACTATCTTTATCAAAGACATTTGCCATTCTCTTGATATATATCAATATAAATTTTGTTCGATTCAGATCTTGCACCAGTCCAGCCCCGAGGTGGCAAGTGTTCTTATGAAGACCGTATAAACACGTCGGTCCTTGGGCGCGGTACTTTCGCGCCCTAGTACCGTTACGTGTTTAACCGAGCGAAAGCGTGTCTGAATAAGAATGCTTGTCAGCTCGGGGCGTCCCTGGCGCAACCATCTGAATCGTTGCAAAATTTAGAACACTCCGAAGATGGCCATGAAGGTACCTGCAGCTACAGCTGTTCCGATAACACCTGCTACGTTAGGTCCCATTGCATGCATCAGCAGGAAGTTGGTAGGATCTGCTTCTGCACCAACCTTCTGGGATACACGGGCAGCCATGGGAACTGCGGATACACCTGCAGAACCGATCAGAGGATTAACCTTACCCTTAGTAGCCCAGCACATCAGCTTACCGAAGAGGACACCGGCAGCTGTACCGAACATAAATGCGATCAGACCAAGAATAACGATCTTGATGGTATCCATATTCAGGAATGCTTCTGCACTTGTAGTAGCACCTACAGAAGTACCCAGCAGGATAACTACGATGTACATCAAAGCATTGGAAGCTGTCTCTGTCAGCTGTCTTACTACACCGGATTCTCTGAAGAGGTTACCAAGCATCAGTAAGCCAACCAGAGGAGCAGTGGTAGGAAGAATCAGACATACAACGATAGTAACAACGATCGGGAACAGAATCTTCTCCAGCTTGGAAACGGGACGAAGCTGACCCATCTTGATCTTACGTTCTTTTTCTGTTGTCATCAGCTTCATGATAGGAGGCTGAATAATCGGTACCAGTGACATGTAAGAATATGCTGCCACTGCGATAGGTCCTAAGATAGCTGTCTGTCCCAGCTTACCTGCCAGGAAGATAGAGGTAGGTCCGTCAGCACCACCGATAATAGAGATTGCTGCAGCTGCTTTGTCGTTGAATCCCAGCCAGATAGCTCCGAAGTATGCTGCGAAGATACCGAACTGTGCAGCAGCACCCAGAAGGAAGCTCTTGGGATTCGCGATCAGGGGACCGAAGTCCGTCATGGCACCTACGCCCATGAAAATCAGGGACGGAAGGATTGCCCACTCGTCTAAGAGATAGAAATAGTACAGTAAGCCGCCGACTCCGTTAGAAGAGTCTTCTACGCTCAGCATGATATCCGGATAAATATTAACCAGCAGCATACCGAATGCAATAGGGGTCAGAAGAAGCGGCTCAAACCCCTTGGCAATAGCCAGATAAAGGAAAAGACAAGCAACCAGAATCATAATATAGTTTCCAACCGTAAGGTTGAAAAACGCAGTCTGATGAATCAGGTTGTCAAGCGTTGTAATTATATAATCCATTTGTTGACCTCCTGTGTTTTATAATGCCGGTCCGAATTATAATCCGGATTAGTTCATGGTTGCAAGTACTGCACCGGCTTCCACAGCGTCACCAACAGCTACATCAATGCTTGCTACAGTTCCGTCCTGAGGAGCTACTACAGGGATTTCCATCTTCATAGCTTCCAGAACAACTACAGGGTCACCGGCCTTAACAGCCTGACCAACTTTAGCTTCTACTTTAAATACTTTACCAGCTGCACCGGCTTCAATCTTTACGCTGCCTGCTGCGCCTGCTGCCTTAGGAGCTGCTGCAGGTGCTGCTGCGGGAGCTGCCTTGGGAGCTGCCTTGGGTGCTGCGGGAGCTTTTGCTGCTACGGGAGCACCGGCGGTGCTGCCTTCTTCTACTACTACATCATATACGTTGCCGTTAACGGTAATGGTATAATTCTTCATGATATATTCCTCCATAATCAATATATTAGCGTCTGCTTCTGTTAACTTTGCGGATACTTCTCACTACGAATCCATCTGTAGAAGCGGCACCCTCATATGCAGCAATGGCTGCTGCAATAACTGCTACCAGTTCCAGGTCATCGGACTCATCAACTTCCTCAACAACAGGAGCTGCCGCCGGAGCCGGAGCTGTTTCATTCTTTTCTTCTTTCTTACTGAACTTAGCCTGAATCTTAGGAATAATACGGAATGCAGAAATAATTCCACTGATCATGATCAGCACTACAAATACAGTACCCATACCGATCAGAGTGTTCAGAGCTGCCTTAACCATAAGATCTCCCATAGAAGATATAGGGTTAAGTGCTACAGATTCCAGCTTCATGAACATATCGTTACTCAGGATAACTTCTGCTTCTGCATTCTTCTTTTCACCTTCTACCTGCACCAAAACAATGATCTGATTGCCATCAACTTTGGCCTCTGCTTCACCAATAGATACAATCTGACCGATTTCATCTGCTGCGGAACTGAAAGAGGTAATACCACTCTTTACTGCATAGCCATCTACTGTCATCTGATAGCTGTCTTCGAAGATATATTCAATCTCTGCAGCGGTCCGCTCATCAAAGATGCCGGCATTAGCCTCATCCATGAAGTTCTGCATGAACGGTACGACCTGCTGAGCGGCATACTGTTCAGCATAGCTTACTTTCTGCTGTTCATACTCTGTGTATTCCGTATTGCTGCCGCAGGCTGTTAATCCAAAGATACAGGTAATCATGCTTACTAAAGCTAAAAATTTCTTCATCTTATAATCACCCTTTCTAGACTGTTCCGTGTTTCTTTGCAGGACGGTCTTCTCTCTTTGTGAATAACATTTCAAAAGCACCGATCACATATTTTCTGGTATCGGCTGCTTCTACAACCATGTCCACATATCCTCTCTTAGCAGCGCTTACTACATTGTTCTGCAGTGCTGCATATTCTGCTGCTTTTTCATTGATCACATCAGCGCCTTTGCCTTCATACATGATCTTAGCTGCCAGCTTGGCATCCATAGTACCGATCTCTGCATTAGGCCATGCCATAACTACATCAGCACCAAGTGCCTTGGAGTTCATAGCAGTATAAGCAGTACCGAAAGCCTTGCCGATCACTACGTTCACCTTGGGAACGGTTGCATTGGCAAATGCATATGTAAGTTTAGCTGCTGCTTTTGCAATATGCTTCTCGGAACACATGGTAGCTTCATAACCCTTTACGTTAGTCAGGGTCAGTACAGGAATATTAAATGCATCGCAGAAGTTTACGAACTCTGCTGCTTTCTCACAACCCTTTGCAGTCAGTACAGCATCCATCTTGGTTTCAACTTTGCCTTCCTCATTGCAGATTTCGGAACGGTTGGCAACAGCACCTACAGTCATGCCATCCAGTTTCAGGAAACCGGTAACCATTTCAGGTGCGTAATCTTTCTTCAGTTCGAAGAAGTTGTTGTCATCAGCAATAATGGACAGTGCAATGGAAGTATCTCCTGCGCAGTTAGCCAGTTCAGGATTTACTCTGTTAAGATCATCTGTGCACTCTGTTAAAACAGCATCCTCCTCATTGTTAGCAGGCAGGAAGCCAACCAGCTCTCTGATCTTGGCAAGGATAGTATCCTCATCTGCCACAACATCAACGATTCCGCTCTCTTTTGCCTGGAATTCTGCAGAAGAAGAATTACATCTGCTGATCTCATTTCCATCCAGTGCATTAGGTGCATTTACAAATAATTTAGCATTCTTCTCAGCCATGAAAGTAAAGTCAGTCATGGTAGGGAACAGACCAAGGCCACCGCCGCAGGTACCGAAGATAGCTGTAATCTGGGGAATCACACCGGAAGCAAGTGTCTGTTTCATATAGATCTCACCGAATGCATTCAGTGCATCTGTAGCTTCCTGAAGTCTCAGACCGGCAGAATCTAAAAGTCCGATTACCGGAGCTCCCATTTTCTCTGCCATATTGTAGAGGTTAGTAATTTTCTTGGCATGCATTTCACCTACACTGCCGTTCATAACGGAAGCATCCTGGCTGTAGACATACACAAGGTTGCCATCGATCACTCCATAACCGGTAATACAACCGTCTGAAGCAAGTTCGCCCGGTTTCATGTTAAAATCTGTTGCTCTTGCAGTAACAAGCGCGCCGATTTCAACGAAACTGTTGTCATCGAGTAAAGCATTAATTCTTTGACTCGCTTTTGAAGTAGTACTCATGTTTTCAGCCCTCCATTTATAATAAATAAAAATAAAACGAATTAATTCGAGGCAGGCAAACGCTTAATCGCACTTTTCAACATGAATCTGCAAATGCCCCCATGATTAATGTTTGTACCAAATTATAACATAAAAATTGCAACTCGTATAGCACGAATTGCAATTTTTTCAAAAAAATATATATCTCTTTTCTCATCAATTAAAAATATCTGTTAATAAATAGCGATCAACAACCTGCTGCACACACCATTTAAAATCTATTGCATCAACAGAATTCTTTGTGATTACCGGAATCCGCACACACACCTTGTCTCCCAGAAGATACTCCACGCAGCCAACCTCTGTTCCTGCTTCTACCGGTGCCTGCAGACTCTTCTGAGAAGAATATCTCACCACAAATTCTTCGTCCTCTCTAAGAAGCAGACCGCCTTCTGCGCTTCCTACAACTTCCAATGCCGTATAAGCCGTGTTTCCCAGCACTTTTACACAGCCACCTGTTACAGGAATTGGCTGAAATTGCTGTGTATCCACCGGTATCTCCGAAAAACAATGGTACTCATAATGTTCCAGTCCATATTCCATAAGTTCCCTGGTATCGCTCCATTTATAAGTCTTATTATTGGGCCATCCGCAGGCCAGAAGTGCCACTACGAAGGTACGGTCATCCCGTTTCAGGGAGCCCACATAACAGTATCCCGCTTTATTGGTAAATCCGGTCTTTCCGCTCAGGGCCCCGTCCATCATATTTAAAAATGCATTGTGATTATTGCAGTTAAAGCTTCTTCCATTTGCTGCGAAACTATAGGACTGTGTTCTTGTTATTTCAAGGAAACGATCAGTAGCAGAGGAATTTTTAATACAATACGACATGATTCTTGCCAGGTCAGCTGCTGTTGTGGAATGTTCTTTCACCAGGTCACTGCCATCCGACATATGTATGGTCTCTGTGGCATCCAGACCGTTCGGCGTGATAAACCAGGTATCTTCACAACCGATTTCCTGAGCCTTTCGATTCATTAAATCTGCAAAGGCAGCCACTGCCTGTTTGCTTTCCTCTATAGTAAATTCAGATACTCTCTTGTTTTGTAGTTCCTCAGGCAGATACCTTTTCCCGATATGTTCTGCAATAACTACTGCGCTGTCGTTATGCGACTCCAGCATCAGAGAATGCAGAAGATCTTTTAGCAAATACTTTTCCCCTTTTTGTACATATAGTTTTACTTTCGGCATACTTGAAGCATAGGATGACACATCAGCTTCTTCCTCCAAATCTGCATTTTCCAGGGCCACGATACAGGTCATGATCTTAGTTGTACTGGCCATTGCCAGGGGCGTAAAGCCATTTTTCGCATAAAGAACCCGCCCTGAATCCGCATCCATGAGCACAGCCGCTGTCGCATACAGAGAAAGCTGCTCCAGTGGTTGGGGGACACTCTCCTGTGCATTCACCGCATCTTCCTCTTTCTCCTTCAACTGAGTGCTCTCTTCTTCACTTGTTTCATCCGTCTCATCTGTATCAGTTTCTGTCACCTCTTCCTCATATATCCAGGCCGCCTCCACTGTATTTACCGCCACAATCTGTCCACATAAAAAAAGCCACAGCATGCCTGCCATGACTTTCTTCCATATTCTAATACTTGTTCTTCTCTTCATACACATTCCCAACATGCATTACTGTTATCAAAATATATGCCGGGGCAATTTAAAAAAGAAGAAAAGTTTACATCCTATAGCTATACATCCAACTGCAGCTGTACTTCTGCCTCAGCCTGCTGTTTGAACTCCTCCACCTGTACCGGATTAATTTCCGGCAGATCGTCTATACTGGTCACCCCAAAACATCTAAGGAACTGCTCTGTGGTGCCGAAAAGAAGCGGCCTGCCCGGTGCATCCAGTCTTCCCAATTCACAAATCAGATCATACTCCAGTAATTTATTGATTGCATGATCACAGCTGACACCTCTGATGCGTTCAATTTCCACCCTGGTAACCGGCTGCTTATAAGCAACGATGGACAGTGTCTCCAACACCGTCTCCGTCAATGTCATTTTTCGGGGAGTTTTAGCTATTTTAATCAGATATTCATACATTTCAGCCTTAGTACAAAGCTGCACGCTATCTTCCAGCCAGGTCAGCGCAATTCCGCGATTCTCCTGCTGATAACGATCCTGCATATGATTCAGAAGCTTTCTTACCTCTTTTTCTTTCATCTCCAGCACTTCTGCCAGCCTGCTGACCTCCACAGCCTCTCCCATGGTAAATAAAATTGCCTCCAGTATGCTCTCCGCCTTCTGATCTTCCATACTTATCTGCTGTTCCATTTCCTGTTGCTCCATATATTCCTGCTCTCCCAGGTCAAGGCTGACCTGTTCGTATTCTATGCTTTCTTTCCCTGCAGCTCTCACCTTACAGTCCTCCTATTTCAGCCGCCGCTTCTTCTATATCCAACCTTCCTATACCACATTAGAAGTAATCATGATATCATCAAAAATATTTTCCTGTGCTATAGTGATGGTTCCGGTTTTCATCATCTCCAGAATCACCAGAAAAGTCACGATGACCTCCATCTTACTGGCCTGCTTCTCCAGAAGCTTTCGGAAACTGAATACCTTGTGTTCCCTGGCATAAGCTTCTACATAGAGGGTCTTTTCATCCATATCGATCTCGTCCTTTTCGATGTTACCATACTGGCTTCGGATAGGGTCAATTTTATCTTCCTTGCGCTTCATGATGGAATTGAAGATGGCCTGCAGTTTGCCCAGCGTCATATCTCCCAGCAATTCCTCGTAATTGACAGGCTGGCGATAGTTTGCCACTTCCTTTGGCAGCTTCTGCTCACGGTATAGATTCCGCGCAGCATCTACCTGCCTGTCCTTCAGTTCCAGAGACATATACTTATACATTTTATATTCCAACAGCTTCTGAACCAGCTCTGCTCTAGGGTCTTCCTCTTCTCCCTCTTCGTTTACTTCCTTAGGTAAAAGCATCCGGCATTTAATATCTACCAGCGTGGCCGCCATTACCAGAAATTCGCTCATGACATTCATGTCCTGATTTTCCATCTGTTTAATATATTCCAGATACTGTTCTGTAATCTCTACAATGGGAATGTCATAAATATCTACTTTATTCTTGTCTATCAAATGCAGAAGCAGGTCCAGGGGACCTTCAAACACTTCCAGTTTTACAGGAATTGCCATTTCTAATTATCCTTTTCACTTTCAAAATCAACTACAAGAACTTCCCCGGGGTTAAAGAGTCTGATAGGAATGGTATGCATTCCCAATCCCCTGCTTAACAGCATAGTGCTCTTTCCTATCCGGAATAATCCTCCGTCATACTTCGGGAACAACCTGACAGCCGGTGAAACGATGCCTTTCCAGCCGGGTATTCTCACCATTCCCCCATGTACATGCCCGGCAAGCACCAAATCGGCTCCCCATGCGGCATATTGTGGGAAATAATCCGGATTATGTGCAATCAAAATATTGAACTTACCGTCATCCTTATGTCCAAGCAGCTGCGCAAGATAGTCTTTTTCCATCGGTGCTACACGGAATCTGCGAAAATAGATCTTATCAATTTGAGTTCCATATATTGCGATTCCTGCATCGACAAGCTCCGCATGACTGTTCACAAGCCTGTCAATCCCAATCTCTTTCAGTGCCTTTTCATACCGAACAGCCATATCTCCATATTCTTCAGGATAAAGCTCCAATCTGTGCTCATGATTTCCATTGGCATAATAAATAGGATACTCAGCTACTAATTTTTTCAAAAAATTAATAGCTTTATCCAGCTTTCTGCCGGGTTTAGCCGTCACGATATCACCGGCTATCAGGATCATATCCGGTTTCTGGGCTCTGATTGCTTCCAGCAGACAACAGTTGTCTTTCCCAAACTGTTTATCATGCAGATCGGCCAAAACCACCGCCCGCATGTTCTTTCTTATCCTGGAGTCACAAAAAGTATGCTGTACCACAACGAAACGATTGCTGTCGTACAGCATGATCCATATCAATATAATAGCAATGATGCCAACTATGGTGATCAGAATATTCCACATACTAACTCCTTGTGTCTTCTTTCTGCAGGTACTATTCACCCACACTATCCGATTGTACCACAAATTCTTCCGTTATAAAAGAAAATCTGCAAATATTTTCTTCAGATAATCTGAATAAACCGCTTTTTCTACACTTGCACCAAAAAGAACGGGCACTGCACCGATTTCACTTCCATTCAGATAATATCTTGCCATACCTGCCTGTTTTCCCTCTTCCACGGGTGCAGTTACTGATTCCGGCAGTTCCAGCTTTTCCTCTATTTGATCCAGTGCATTTCCTTTAGTATCCAGATAACGGAATTCTCCGCTGAAAACAATGGGAACTTCTTCTTCCACACCGCCTTCTACCGGCAGATTTGAAAGTGCCTCCTTATTTTCATCTATGTACAGATCACATACGCTAAAGCCATAATTCAGCAAAGTCTGAGCATCCTGAAATCTGACTTTATAGTCAGGTGCCCCCATAACTACTGCAATCAGGTCAATATCATCTTTGCGTGCAGTCGCCGACAGACAATATTTAGCCTTTGCAGTAGAACCGGTCTTAAGTCCGGTAGTCCATTGATATTGCTTTAAAAGCTTGTTCGTACTGCTTAAAGTAAAGTTAACACTTCCCCGTCTGGTTTCATGCACGATGTCTTCCATCCAGATCTGTGTGTAATTATAAACCTCAGGATACCTTGTAATGAGTTCACGCGACATGATAGCCACATCTTTCGCTGAGGTATAATGATTGTCTGAATTGGTCAATCCACAACAATCTTCAAAATGAGTATCTGCCATCCCAAGTTCCGAAGCCTTTTCATTCATCAATCCTACAAAAGCCTCTTCACTTCCCGCTATATGCTCTGCGACCGCTACACTTGCATCATTCCCCGATGCCACAGCGATACATTTCAGCATCGTATCTAAGGTCTGCGTCTCGCCGGCAGCCAGATAAACCTGGGAGCCCCCCATGGAACTTGCATATTCGCTGGTAGTAACCAAATCCGTCAGGGCAATTTTACCTTCAGATATTCTTTCAAATGTGAGAAGTAATGTCATAATTTTCGTAATACTTGCCGGGCATCTTCGTTCCGTTGCATTTAACTCATAGATTACCTCCCCTGTAGATGCTTCCATCAGAATCGCAGACGGGGCGGATATACTTACCTGCGCATTCACCGTTGCTACCGGCACCACGTGCGCCGTGATTACATTACAGATGATCGCCATAAGCGTAAAACGTCTTACTTTCCCTCTTATCCTATTCATAGAAAAAACGCCACACTCCATATCTTACTATATTGTATGATATGGAAATGTGACGAATATTATGACATTTCTCTTAAAAAACACTTTTATAACACACAAAGTCCCCAGTCTTGCGGCTGAGGACTCTACGTTCATTAGTTATATTTACGTTTTCTTGCTGCTTCAGATTTCTTCTTGCGTTTTACGCTTGGTTTCTCGTAATGCTCTCTCTTACGAATCTCCTGCTGAATACCAGCCTTAGCACAACTTCTTTTAAAGCGACGTAAAGCGCTATCTAAAGTCTCGTTTTCTTTTACGATTACGTTTGACATGATTTACACCCGACCTCCCTTCAGTACCACTAGTAACATGACTGATTGGGTTAATATATGTACACACAATGTGCACAATATATATTATACCACAAAAATATCAGTCGTCAACAGTTTTTTCTATTTTTTTGGTCGAATTACATATTCATCTGTGCAGCAACTTCAGCAGCGAAGTCCTCGTTCTTCTTCTCCAGACCTTCACCGGTCTCGAAACGAACGAACTTCTTGATGCTTAAGTTAGCACCGTTCTCTTTAGCAACCTGTGCTACGTACTGAGCAACAGTCTGCTTGCCATCTTCTGCCTTAACATATACCTGCTCTAACAGACATACTTCTTTCAGCTCTTTGTTCAGACGGCCGATGATAGCACCCTCGATAACCTTTTCAGGCTTACCAGCCATCTTAGGATCCTGAGCGATCTGTGCTGCGATGATTTCTTTCTCATGAGCCTTGTACTCTTCAGATACATCAGCAGTTGCAACATACTTAGGATACAGAGCTGCAACCTGCATAGCAATGTTGGTCAGAGCTTCCTTGATAGCATCGTTTACTACATCTGTAGTTGCTTCTACCAGGACGCCGATTCTTCCGCCGCCGTGTACATAAGAAGCTACCATACCATCTTCAGCTACAACCTTTTCAAATCTTCTGATGCTCAGTTTCTCACCGATAACGGCAATCTTATCAACCAGAGCTTCATTAACAGTCTTGGTGGAATCAGCATTCCAGGTCTCAGCCATGAATGCATCCATATCAGCTGCTTCAGAATTAACAGCCTGAACTGCAACTGCTTCAACGAATTTCTGGAACTCTTCGTTCTTAGCTACGAAGTCTGTCTCGGAGTTAACTTCTACAACTGCAGCAGTCTTATCATCCTTAACAGCGATGCGGCAGATACCTTCTGCAGCGATTCTGCTTGCTTTCTTCTCAGCCTTAGCCTGTCCGTTCTTTCTCAGGAACTCAACAGCCTCTTCCATATTTCCGTTGGTCTCGTTCAGAGCCTTCTTACAATCCATCATACCTGCGCCGGTCATTTCACGCAGTTCTTTTACCATAGCTGCTGTAATAGCCATATTAATAACCTCGCTTTTATTTGAAATTTATAGTTACCTTAATTATTCAGCATCAGCTGCTACTTCTTCGATATCGGTTGCTTCAGTTGCAACTTCTTCCTCAGTATAAACAGCTTCGCCCTGGTTAGCTTCGATAACAGCATCAGCCATCTTGGAAACGATCAGCTTAACGGCTCTGATAGCGTCATCATTACCAGGAATGATGTAATCCAGTTCTTCAGGATCACAGTTAGTATCACCGATACCAATCAGAGTGATTCCCAGAGAATGAGCTTCCTGAACACAGATCTTCTCTTTCTTAGGATCTACTACGAAGATAGCATCAGGGATTCTGGTCATGTTCTTGATACCGCCAAGGTTCTTTTCCAGCTTCTCCCACTCTTTCTTCAGAGCGATAACTTCCTTCTTAGGAAGTACATCAAAAGTACCGTCTACGGACATGGTCTCGATTGCACGCAGTCTCTCGATACGGGACTGAATGGTCTTGAAGTTGGTCAGCATACCACCCAACCATCTCTCATTAACATAGTACATACCGCAACGCTCAGCTTCTACCTTAACTGCATCCTGAGCCTGCTTCTTGGTACCAACGAACAGGATTGTACCACCCTGTGCAGCGATCTCGGAGATTGCTCTGTAAGCTTCGTCAACCTTACCTACAGACTTCTGCAGATCGATGATATGGATACCATTTCTCTCGGTGAAGATGTAAGGAGCCATCTTAGGGTTCCATCTTCTGGTCTGATGTCCAAAATGAACACCTGCTTCTAATAACTGCTTCATAGAAATAACGCTCATGTCTTTACCTCCATTTGGTTAGATTCGGGTCACATCTTATGTGCCCTGCTTCCGCACTCCTTTTCTGCCGTATCCGCGTTAAGAATCCGGTTAGCTCCGCCGCCTATCCCAGGGAAATTTTTCCATCAAAAGACACCGACGGCGAATCGGGATGCGTGTTTTTTAGTCACAACGAACAGATTATAACATAAGAAAACCCCTCTGACAAGGGGTTTTCTGCAAGTTTTTGAAACTTTATCTATGGTTTTGGCGTTTCAGTTCTTCTATCTCATCGAAAACAACATCATTCAGCACCTTAATATAAGTTCCTTTCATACCGGAAGATCTGGATTCGATGACACCGGCACTCTCAAATTTGCGAAGGGCATTGACAATAACAGATCGGGTGATACCTACGCGATCTGCAATCTTGCTCGCTACCAGAATACCTTCCATGCCGTTTAACTCATCAAAGATATGAGTGATAGCTTCCATCTCGGAAAATGACAGTGTACTGATGGCTGATTTTACAACGGCTACCTTTCTGCTCTCTTCCGCACTTTCTTCATTCACGGCGCGAAGCATTTCCAGTCCTACTACGGTGCTTCCGTACTCACAAAGAATGATATCATCAATATCATACTGGGTATCGCATTTATAAATGAACAATGTTCCCAGTCTCTCACCTGCAATTTCAATAGGAGAAATAATTGCCTGGAACTTATGAATATCAATACTCTCAAATCCCAGAGTCTCCAGATTTACATTTTCCTTGGTAGACAGAACGGCCAAAAGACGTTCATTCAACATACTGTCAATAAATCCCCCGACATTCTCATCAATCAACTCGGTAATAGACTCAATTCCATCGGATTTTCCAACGCCCAGAACCTTGCCCTTACGGCTGATCACCAGCACATTGGAATTCAGAATTTCCCGCATTACTTTGCAGATATCATTGAATACCACTTTACTGGAATTATTATTATGCAATAATTTACCTATCTTCCTTGTCTTATCCAACAGCTGTACACTGCTCATATGCGTTCCTCCAATCATCCGATTCACCAAGTTGTTAACTTCTGTCCCTATCTTACCACAAATAATTTCTAATTACAATGAATATTTTACCAATTTAATTGCTTTTTTCACGATTTATGTGAAAATTCTGACACTATCCAAAATCTTCTGTTTTTTAACCTCCCGGGCATACTAACAGCCGGCTGTTTTGACTTTTCTCCGCCAAATGCAACACGTTTGAAGCGCAAAGCGCTGAGTTTTGCATTTGGAGGATGGGCCTTTGTCAAAACAGCCGGCTGTTAGTACGACTTATATTCTGTGACTGCCCCGGAGCAGAAGTCTGTTCACCTCACTCTCCCAGGCGTCCCTTTGCTTCAACTTTGCCTATCAGCTTTCCTTTTTCCCCGTTACATACCCGCATTGTTCGTCCATGCACACAAGTTTGTTGCCTTTCTCTAAAAGCATCTTGCCGCACTGCGGGCACTTTTCTCCTGACGGTTTCTGCCATACCATGAAATCGCAGTCAGGATTGTCGATGCAGCCATAATATCTTCTGCCCTTCTTGGTCTTCTTTACCACGATATCTTTACCGCAGTTGGGGCACTGTACACCTATTTTTTCAAAATAAGGCAAGGTGTGGCGACATTCCGGGAATCCGGGACATGCCAGAAATCGTCCGTGAGGACCGTATTTGATGACCATTCTCCGGCCGCATAATTCACAGATTTCATCTGATTCTTCATCGGCGATCGTTACATGTTCCAGATCTTTCTCTGCATTCTTGACTGCCTCATCCAGATCAGGATAGAAGTTGGATACAACCGTCTTCCATTTCACGGTACCTTCTTCCACCGCATCCAGAAGCGCTTCCATATTGGCGGTAAAATTCACATCCACGATAGACGGGAATGCTTCTTTCATCATGTTATTGACCACTTCACCGAGCTCTGTAACATATAAATTTTTATTTTCCTTAATTACATATCTGCGTGCCAGAATGGTTGTAATAGTCGGAGCATACGTACTGGGACGTCCGATGCCAAGTTCTTCCAGCGCCCGTACCAGAGAGGCCTCTGTGTAATGAGCAGGCGGCTGTGTGAAATGTTGTTTCGGGTCAAATGACAAAAATTCCAGTTCGCTCTCTTTACTCAATTCACCTGAAAGGCTGTTCTCTTCTTCCTTATCATCTTCCTGTACATAGACACTCATAAAGCCGTCAAATACACAGCGGGATGCCGACACGGTAAATATCTGTTCTGCTGCTTCAATTTTTACTGAGGTGGTCTCATAATGAGCCGGTGCCATGCGGCTTGCCACGAAACGTTTCCAGATCAGCTGATAAAGTCTGAACAAATCTCTGGGCAGCTGCTCTTTCATGGCTATCGGATGACGTTCCAGGTCCGTAGGACGAATGGCTTCATGGGCATCCTGAATCTTCTGGCTGTTCTTCTTTTCCGTACCTGTACCTGCCGCATAATTCGCGCCATAGTGCTTTGTAATATATTCCTGAGCCATCTTCTCCGCTTCTTCAGAAACACGTGTGGAATCGGTACGAAGATAGGTAATCAGACCAACTGTGCCTTCACCTTTTATATCCACGCCTTCATACAGCTGCTGCGCAAGGCGCATGGTCTTCTGAGTGGAGAAGTTCAACACTTTGCTGGCTTCCTGCTGCAGCGTAGAGGTTGTAAAAGGCAGCGGCGCTTTCTTGGAGCGCTCCCCTTTCTTTACTTCTGCCACATGATACTGTGCTCCTTCCAAAGCTTTCATCACAGCCTGCGCATCTGCTTCGCTGTTGATGGACTGTTTTCCGGCTTTGGTGCCATGATATTTTGCAGTAAGAGGTTTCTTCTCACCTTTCACCTTAAGCTTGACATCCAATGACCAGTATTCTTCCGGAATGAAAGCATTGATTTCTTCTTCTCTGTCACATATGATACGTAATGCTACAGACTGTACTCTTCCTGCACTCAATCCTCTCTTGATCTTCGCCCAGAGAAGTGGAGAAATCCTGTATCCCACCATACGGTCAAGCGCACGCCTCGCCTGCTGTGCATCTACCAAATTCATATCAATCTCGCGGGCATGCTTTAAAGATTCCTTTACCGCATTCTTGGTAATTTCATTAAAAGTAATGCGGTAAACTTTCTTATCCTCCAGCTTCAGTGCATAAAGAAGATGCCAGGAAATAGCCTCTCCTTCACGGTCAGGGTCAGTTGCAAGATAAATCTTCTCAGCCTTCTTCACTTCTTTACGCAGAGCTGCCAAAATATCACCTTTCCCTCTGATGGTAATATACTTGGGCTCATAACCATGCTCCACATCAATACCCAGCTGGCTTTTGGGCAAATCTCTCACATGACCGTTACTTGCTGCCACTTCATAATTGGCACCCAGAAATTTCTTTATTGTCTTCACCTTGGCAGGTGACTCTACGATAACTAAATACTTCGCCATTTTCTTCCTCTATTTACTGTCATTGTTCACTGCAAACCGCCAAAATCAGAACTGCAGTGTTAGGTGTTAATCGTGAATCACTATACACCAAAAAATTTTTTCGCGCAAGATAATTTTTTATTCTTTCGAATAATTTAATTTTTAATCACTCTTTTTATACATAACTTCTCGAAAAAATAAACAAAAAGCAAAGGAATGTAAATATCACATTCCTCTGCCTTGTAATAGGAAGATTCTCAATCCTTCCTCTAAATTACTTATTCAGCCTTTTCCTCAACTGCTTCTTCTGCAGTAGCTTCTGCAACGGTTTCTGCAGCAGGTGCCTCTTCTGCGGATTCTTCTGCAGGTACTTCTCTTACCTCTTCAGCCTGCACTTCCTCAGGAATCTCTTCTGGAACAGCTGTACCACATTTAGGGCAAAATGCTACGTCAGTTGCAATCTCAGCACCGCAGCTTTCGCACAGCTTGATACCTTTAATCTTGCGGATATCTTTTCTTAACTTCTCGATTTCCTCATATGCAGCATCAACCAGCTTAAATCTCTCTTCCAGGCCATTATCACACTGCTCATCTTTGTGCTCATACACAAAACGGCCGATCTCTTTAAAATACTTCTCAATTAAAGACTCCTGTGTGCTGATCTTGCTGGTCAGGCTGGTAACCTCTGCGATTTCCTTAGCCTTATCGGCTACTTCCTTACTTTTACTTGAAACTGTCTCACTGAATTTGTCCCAAAAAGCCATAACGTTTTCTCCTTTCGGTGTATATACACTTTATATGCAGATTATACTATTTTTTTCTGCATATGACAACTAATTTCCTCTAAAGATTTTCTTAAGAGGGGGAAATTCGTTACTGTTCACTCCTCGCCATTCGCAAAGCATCGCAGATGCTTTTAGTCGCAACCTGCGGTGCTCTCCGCCGCTTTGCGGCTACCTTTGCTCATAAACCGGCGCTCCCTTCGTCAACCCAGGCAGGAAAAGTCGCATGCAAGCATGCGTTTTTCCTGCCCGTAGCTGACGAGTGAACTGAAACGCGGCAAATGATACTTTTCCCTATCGGGAAATCAACTGCAAAGTGATGGCAAAAATAAAATCCCTAAAACCATTTATCTGGTTCTAAGGACTTCTTTGGGTTGGGCTATTCTTAAAATAGTCAACAGCTGATAGGGGAATCGAACCCCTGTTTCCGCCGTGAGAGGGCGGCGTCTTAACCGCTTGACCAATCAGCCATATCTTGTTGTGTAGCAAAGTCATTATACATGATTCTTTTGAAAAAAGCAAGTACTTTTTTCAAAGCAGCTGATAGGGGAATCGAACCCCTGTTTCCGCCGTGAGAGGGCGGCGTCTTGACCGCTTGACCAATCAGCCATTTGCTTCCACACGTGTGGTACTTGCATATAATAATACATCTTGAAGAAAATTGCAAGTGTTTTTTGAAAAATTTATATTTTTTATAAAACAGTTCAGTCATAGCATGTCAGATGTGTGAATCATGCTTGCATGAATGAACACATTTGACATGCTATGAACGGAGCGTCTTAAACAAAATCAAACAGACTGATCTGGTTTGATTCAGGCAGTTTCCCCAAAAGGCCCAGCTCTGACATCAGATCAACTACTGTCTTGGAAACTTTGGTACGTTCTCTGAAATCGTCCTTCGACAGGAACGGGCCGTCCTTGGCGGCTTCTACGATGGCATCTGCCGCTTTTTCACCCAGTCCGTCGATACTGCTTAAGGAAGGCATGATTTTACCGTCAATCACCTGAAACAGCCTGGACTGAGCCTTAAAGATATCTATGGGCACGAATTCAAATCCTCTTGCATACATTTCCTGTACTACTCTCATGTCCGCATAGGAATCTTTTTCCTTGTTGGATAACGTATCAGACCGTTTCTTGTAATCAGCCATGATGCTCTCCAGATGGCGCTGTCCCTGGCACATGAGTTCATAGGAAAATGCTTTTGCACGGATACTGAAAAATGCTGCATAATAAGCTTGCGGATAATTAATCTTACACCAGGCGATTCTCCATGCCATCATAACGTAAGCGGCCGCATGAGCCTTAGGGAACATGTATTTGATTTTCTTACAGGACCAGATATACCAGTCCGGTACATCTTTTTCTTTCATAGCTGTGATCCAGTCATCTTTTAAGCCTTTACCTTTACGGACACTCTCCATGATAGTGAATGCCAGAGAAGGCTCTACCCCCATGCTGATCAAATACAACATAATATCATCTCGGGTACAGATGGCCGTGGAAATGGTAGCTTTGCCCTCCTGAATCAGAGTCTGGGCATTGCCCAGCCATACGTCTGTACCATGAGACAGACCGGAAATACGCACCAGATCTGAGAAGGACTGGGGCTTCGCATCAATCAACATCTGCATTGCGAAGTCCGTACCAAACTCAGGGATTCCCAATGCTCCCAGTTTACAGCCGCCTATCTGCTCCGGCGTGATTCCCAGGGCGCTGGTGTTCTGGAACAAGCTCATGACCTGAGGATCATCCAAAGGAATGGTCGTAGGATCCTTTCCGGTCAAATCCTGCAGCATACGGATCATGGTCGGATCATCGTGTCCGAGGATATCCAGCTTCAACAGGTTATGGTCGATGGAATGATAATCAAAGTGCGTCGTTATGGTGTCTGTTGTCATATCGTTGGCAGGATGCTGCACCGGTGTAAAGGAGTTAATATCCTGTCCCAAAGGCAGTACAACAATACCACCGGGGTGCTGACCGGTACTTCTGCGAATACCGGTACATCCCACCGTAATCCTGTTGATCTCACAGGTACGCTTGTGAACATTTCTTTCCTCATAATAGTTTTTCACATAACCAAATGCCGTCTTGTCGGCCAGTGTGCCGATGGTTCCGGCACGGAAGGTCTGTCCTGCACCGAAAATAACTTCTGTATATTTATGGGCCTTGGACTGATATTCACCCGAGAAATTCAGGTCGATATCAGGCTCTTTATCTCCCTTGAATCCAAGGAAGGTTTCAAAAGGAATATCAAAGCCGTCTTTATTCAGTTTCCCACCGCATACCGGGCAGTCCTTATCCGGCATATCAATTCCTGCCCGACCTCCATAAGCCTTTACTTCATCAGAATAAAAGTCCACGTAATGGCAGTTAGGGCAGATATAATGAGGGCTCAAGGGATTTACCTCTGTGATTCCCGCCATTGTCGCCACGAAAGAGCTTCCTACAGAACCTCTGGATCCTACCAGATATCCATCTTCCACAGACTTCCACACCAGTTTCTGGGCAATGATATACATTACGGCGAAACCGTTGGTAATAATGGAATGAAGTTCCTTTTCCAGTCTCTTTTCTACGATCTCCGGCAGATCCGGGCCGTAAATTTCATGAGCCTTGTTATAACAGATCTCCGTCAGCGTCTTATCGCTGTCCGGAATGACAGGCGGACACTTATCCGGGCGCACCGGAGCTATGGTCTCCACCATATCTGCTATCATATTGGTATTCGTGATTACAATTTCCCTGGCCTTCTCCGGTCCCAAATAAGAGAATTCTTCCAGCATCTCTTCCGTGGTATGGAGAAACAGAGGCGCTTGGTCGTCTGCATCCGTAAAGCCCTTTCCTGCCATGATAATGCGACGGTATACCTCATCCTCCGGATCCAGGAAATGAACGTCACAAGTACCCACCACCGGCTTATGAAACTGTTCTCCCAGTTCCACGATTTTGCGGTTCAGATTTTCAATATCCTCCATAGAATTGACAGCCGTGACCTTCTCTGACTCGATCATAAATTTATTATTTCCTCTGGGCTGAATCTCCAGATAATCATAAAAATTTACAATCTGTGCAATGTCTGCGTCTGACTTTCCATCCAGCATGGCACGATAAAGTTCTCCCGCTTCACAGGCGCTTCCCAATATCAGACCTTCCCTGTATTTTAAGATCTGACTCTTGGGAATCTTGGGCTGCTTGTTAAAATATGTCAGGTGTGACATAGATACCAGACGGTACAAATTGATTCTTCCCAAATCATTTTTTGCCAAAATAATGGCATGATAATAAGGAAGCTTTCTGATGGCTTCCACGCTGGATGCTCCCAGTTCATTCACCTGGGCCAGGGTCTCACATTCCTGTTCTCGCAGCATGGGAATGAATTTTACAAAAATATGAGCAGTTGCCTCTGCATCATCCACTGCACGATGATGATTTTCCAGAGATACATTCAAAGTCTTTGCCACTGCATCGAGAGTATGCTTCGCCTGATTGGGCAGCAAAACTCTGGCAATCGCCAATGTATCCACATACGTAAATTCCGTATCCAGCCCCTGCCTTCTGGCATTTTCTATGATAAAGCTCATATCAAAGTTGGCATTGTGGGCTACCATGACACATCCCTCGCAAAACGCCAGAAACTGCGGCAGGATCACATCTATTATAGGGGAACCCATGACCATCTCGTCATTGATACCTGTCAGTTTCTCGATTTCAAACGGAATCGGCACGTCTGGATTGACAAAGGTGGAGTACCGGTCCACAATCTGCCCTCCCGATACCTTTACGGCACCGATTTCTATGATCCTGTTATTCATGGGCGAGAAACCTGTGGTCTCAATATCGAATACCACGAAATCCGCATCCAGATCCTGTCCCTTATCATTCGTCACTGCTTCCTTCAGGTCATCTACCAGATAAGCCTCCACCCCGTACAAGATCTTGAAGAAATCCTGCTTGTCCGGATTCTCCTGCCCCTCTTCTTTGCGCTTACTCTTTTCTGCTTTCCACAAATCATCCCATACATGGTTGGCATCGGTAAAGCTCTGTACCACGCCGTGGTCGGTAATGGCAATAGCTCTGTGTCCCCACTTATAGGCACGTTTTACGATGTCCTTTGCCTCGGATACCCCATCCATATCACTCATCTTGGTATGACAGTGAAGTTCCACCCTTTTATGGGCTGCTGTATCTTTTCTGCTGGAAGTAAAATCGGGAATCTTCTTAATACCGGCTACAGAACCGATGGTCAGTTCATGGTCGAATTTATCCACCATGCTGATGCCCTTGATTTTGATGAAGGCACCGGCTTTTACGCCCTCCAGGATTTCCGCCACCTGATCGTTTCTTGCAAATATTTTAACCGTCATGGTATCGGTGAAATCCGTGACATCAAAAATAATGATGGTCTTCTCATTCTTAATCTCCCGCTTGTCCAGATTCAGAATCTTACCGCGGATGACCACCTCACCCATTTCTCCTATAATATCTTCTATCTTAATAGCTTCTTCATCAAAATCTCTTCCGTAAAGCACATCCGGATTGTCAGAACGTTTTACGCTGCCGCGGTTATAATCTCCGCCACGGCTGAACTCACCTTTTTTGAAATCCTTTTTAAAGTCACCTTTGCCGTTCTCTCCTTTTTTGAATTCGGATTTGCCCTGAAATCCCTGTTTCATAGGAGATGCGGCCTTGGATTTACCGGCCTGGCTGCCCTGGGCTGTATTGCCCTGGGCTGTATTGCCCTGGGCTGCACTACCAGCCGCACTGCCCTGAGTTGCGCCGGATTGTGATGCGTTTGGCTGCCCCTGAGCAGCACTACCTTGGGCGGCACTGCCCTGAGCTACACTGCCCTGGTTGGCACTGCCTTGTACTGTACCCTGAGCGTCCCCGCCCTGAGAAGCACTGTTTTGTGTTGCACTGCCCTGATTTCCATATCCGGCACCGTTCTGAATATCCTGCGCTTGTGCGCCATTTCCCATATCGGATGCATCATCCCGACCGGCAGATGCCACTTTCTTACGGATTTCTGCCACCTGCATCTGAATCTTCAGTTCGTCTTCATCGTCAAACTTTCCGGTAACTGCCTCCCGGTACTCTACCTGTACCGTCACGGGGAACCCACATCGCTCCACAAGTATTTTTTCCAGCACCCGCACCAATTCTTCTTCTCTCAGCCTGGTCAGTACATTATCCTCTACCGACAAAATCACCTTATTCTCTTCCGGATAGGTAATCTCTGCCGTTCGGAACGCATTATATTCCACGTGGCTGTATTCTTTAAGCTCTGCCAGAATACTGTCACGATATATATTCATCAGCTTCTGAGGCGTATACTGTGCCGAAAGCTCGAACTTTTCATATATTTTTACTGTCATCTCCGCGGTTGGAAACAGCTGCTTCTTAATCTGTTCTTCTGCAGACCAGATATCATCCTTGACGATCAGTCTGGTACTGAACAGATAAATCCGCAAAAAATCCCTGCTTTTAGTGGCAGAGATTTTCTCCACGGTTGTCTGTTCCATAATATCATGAATTCCGCCATCCAGCTTCAGCGAAGGAAACACCTCAAAAAACGGTTTACCCATACTCTAACTACTTCCTATTCCTGCCAGTGGTCCAGCTCCTCCTTCAGTACAGCCAGCAGCTGCTCCTCAGGTACTTTTCGTATAATCTGGCCTTTTTTGATCAACAGTCCCTCTCCGATACCTCCTGCGATTCCGATATCGGCTTCCTTGGCTTCTCCGGGGCCGTTTACCGCACAGCCCATAACCGCTACTTTAATATCCAGCGGATAGTCCTCTACCATTTTCTCTACTTTTCCCGCCAGACCGATCAGATCGATCTGGGTACGCCCGCAGGTAGGACAGGATACGACTTCGATACCGCCCTTTCTGAGTCCCAGTGTACGCAGGATCAGTTTGGCTGATTTGATCTCCTCCACAGGATTGCCGGTCAGGGATACACGAATCGTATCGCCGATTCCCTGATTCAGGATAATTCCCAGCCCGATGGCAGACTTGATGTTGCCGCTCTGTACCGTTCCCGATTCAGTAATGCCTACATGAAGCGGATAAACAGTCTTTCCTGCAAGTAATTCATGAGCCTTCACACACATCATAACATCAGAAGATTTGATGCTGATCACCAGATTATCATAGCCCAGATCTTCGATGATGTGTACCTTATCCAGGGCACTCTCCACAATACCCTCTGCCGTTACGCCGTTATATTTCTCTACCAGCTGCTTTTCCAAAGAGCCGCTGTTGACGCCCACACGAATAGGGATATTGCGTTCTCTGGCTACATCTACCACTGCCTTTACCTTTTCCGTGCTGCCGATGTTACCGGGGTTGATACGAATTTTATCTGCACCGTTTTCCATGGCTGCAATTGCCATTTTATAATCAAAGTGAATATCCGCAACCAAAGGAATGTGAATCTGCTTTTTGATCTCCTTAAGTGCCTGCGCGGCTTCCAACGTTGGAACCGTGCAGCGGATAATCTCACATCCGGCTGCTTCCAGTGCAAGAATCTGTGCCACAGTTGCAGCCACATCCTCTGTCTTTGTATTCGTCATGGACTGGATCAGAATCGGATTGCCGGCTCCGATCACTTTATCGCCTATCTTGATTGCCTTAGTATGGTCTCTGTACATATTCAAGTTCCTTTCCTTGGTTCTGATTTTAACATACAAGCGTCCTATATCTTTGATTTACAGTTTACCACAGGGGGTATCAATTAGCAAGATTTTTGTAGTCATGGCACGAACGCGTGAACGGCATAAGCGCATAAAGTCACCTCTTGACCGCAACGGAGTAATATCCCGGTACCGGCTGCCTGGCAGTTCCCATCAGGCAGAATCTCATTAAAATCTGCTGCACCTGCAGGTAAGAAAGCTTGACATTGGAATCATTGCAAATCTGTTCAACCGATTTCGGCGTCAGGTCCAGACAGTCATAAATTCTGCACTCTTCTTTATCCATGGAAACAGCATGGGAATCTTGCTTTTTCTTTTTTATATTACCGGAAAGTGTAAACTTGTCCG
The DNA here is from genome assembly GCA_045124375.1 of Acetatifactor sp. Taxonomy (GTDB): domain Bacteria; phylum Bacillota; class Clostridia; order Lachnospirales; family Lachnospiraceae; genus Acetatifactor. The sequence continues at coordinate 31,375 of JBGVLR010000210.1, read as the reverse complement.
GGAAATTATCGGCCATTTCCGTAAGAAAATCTTCCGGTGAAAGCAGGATTGCAGCTCCCTGTTTAAGGAGGCGGTTGCAGCCGTCACTGAGTCTGTCAGTCAGACGTCCCGGCACCACATAGACTTCTCTTCCCTGTTCCAGTGCCATGTCTACGGTAATCAGCGTACCACTCTTTTGTCTGGCCTCCACTACAATGAGCACATCTGCCAACCCGCTGACAATGCGGTTTCTGGGTGGAAAAAGAGGTGCTTTAGGCATAGTGCCCGGCACGTAAGGTGAAAGGATTCCACCCTGGGATAAAAGCTGCTCATACAGCCGTTTATTCTGAGCAGGATAACAGATGTCCACCCCACACCCCAGAACGCCAAAGGAAATGCCGCCCGCTTTCAGCGCCGCTTCCTGGCTGATTCCATCGATGCCCCTGGCCATACCGCTGATGACCTGTACTCCTTTTTCTCCCAAGGCCTTACCAAGCTCCTGCCCCACAAAACGCCCGTACTCAGAGCACTCCCTGGCTCCGATCACCGCTACCGACAGCACATCTTCCCCGGGCAATCTGCCACGCACATAGAGTCCGAAAGGCGGATCCGGAATCTCTTTCAGCCTTTGGGGATACAATGGATCCTGTAAAGTCAGAAACTGAATTCCTGCTTTTTCAAGCTTCTCATATTCTTCTGTGAGATTCCATTTCCTTGTGTGTTCAATCAGAGCTTCCTGCTGCTTTTGCGTCAGAATCCCTTCAAATGTCGGCCGCCTTTCCGTCATTTCTCCTCCGCCTGCAGTCAGCCTCTCATAAACTTCTTGCGGACCGGAACACACAGCCAGCAATTTTCGAATGGTCTTTTCACCTACTCCGGGCAGATGATGCAGCCAGTAATCATACTTGTCACTCATATCTGTCCTCCCCAGTAAATGCAGTCTCCTGTGCGATAGCAGACAGCCTCCAAAAGATGCTCCTCCCGGATACGTTCCTCCCCGGCCAGATCTGCAATAGTGCGGGCGACCCGCAGAATCCGGTGATATCCCCTGGCGCTGAACTGCATGGTCTCATAAGCTTTTTCCATAAGTTTCTGCTCAGCAGGACCCAAGGGACAATACTGCTCCATTTCCGCTGCCTTGATATCTCCGTTAAAATGACATGTTGTGCCCGAAAATCTTTCTTCCTGCCTGTGTCTCGCTTTCATGACTCTTTCCCTGATGGCTGCACTGCTCTCTCCTCCCGGCTGCCGCAGCTTCGTAATATTGACCGGCGAAATCTCCACACACAGATCAATCCTGTCCAGAACCGGACCGGATACCCTCCCCAGATATTTTCTGATGGAACCCTCTGTGCATCTGCATCTGTTCCTGTCAGGGTAATATCCGCAGACACAAGGGTTCATGGCACAGACAAGCATAAAATCAGCCGGATAAGTCACATTTCCATACGCTTTTGCCAGATGTACCTCCTTGTCCTCCAAAGGCTGTCTCATGCAATCTAACGCTGCCCTGGAAAACTCCGGAAGCTCGTCCAGGAAGAGAACGCCTCTGTGAGCCAGGGACATAATGCCCGGCCTCGGTATACCGCTTCCGCCGGTCAGCGCCGCCATGGTAACGGTGTGATGAGGGCTTTGAAAAGGCCGTTCTGTCACAAGTGGCTGTGTATCTTTTAAAAGACCCGCCACACTGTAAACCGCCGACACCTCCATACTTTCCTTTCTTGTCAGCGGCGGCATGATGCCCGGTATCCGCTTGGCGATCATGCTTTTCCCGGCACCCGGCGGTCCTACCATCAGGAGATTGTGAAATCCGGCAGCCGCAATTTCCGCAGCTCTTTTAGCGCCCTCCTGACCGCTTACATCTGCAAAATCAGGAATTTCTTCCCGGTTCTTTTCTCCGGGCTGTCCCACTGTTTCCACAACACGGGGCAGTATTTTCTCCCGCCTTATACCGGATTCCTGTAAAAATTCTACCACCTGATTGATATTTTCGGCGCCTCTCACGTCCATTTCGCCTGCCAGTGCACCTTCTTTGGCGTTCTGCCCGGAGATAATACAGCTTGTCAGCCCTGATCTGGCTGCCTCCTGAACGATTGGAAAAATCCCTCTCACCGGCTTGATTTCCCCATCCAGCCCAAGTTCGCCTGCAAACAGAACGTTTTCTAAGGCCTTCTTGTCAAAATATCCCATAGCGGCCAGCATTCCAACGGCTATGGGTAAATCATAAGCCGTGCCTTCCTTCCTGATATGAGCCGGCGCAAGATTCACCGTAATTTTCATGGGCGGCAGATCAAAACCTGCATTTCTAAGGGCCACCTGTACTCTTTCCCTGGCTTCCCTCACCTCGCCGCTCAGAGAGCCAACCATACCAAAACCGGGCAGACCCGTAGAAATGTCCACCTCCACCTGAACCAGATAAGCTCTGATGCCATCCAGCCCTCCCGAATAAATCGTACTGAACATAAATCCTCCTCTCGCTTTTTTATAAAAGGGAAAATGTTGAATCAAAGAGAATTCCTGAAAAAAACAAAAATTCTTGAAATAATAGAATAAAGTATGTACCCGAAGGCGGCACTACCGCCTCCGGACTGTCTGCTGTTCTTCTAGTCCTGTGTAAAGAAAAGCTTTAACTTTAATATCGCTTTCTTCTCGATTCGTGACACGTAGCTGCGGGAGATGCCAAGACGTTCGCCGATCTCACTCTGCGTGATCTCCTGCTGTCCACCCAGACCGTACCTTAAGACCAGAACTTCCTTTTCGCGTGGCGTCAGGCATTCATCCAACAGAGTAAGAAGCTTACGGACATTGCCGGCAAGCTCCATGTTTTCTACGATGTCAGCCTGTTCCTGCTCAATCACATCCACCAGATGAATCTCATTGCCCTCTTTATCCTGCCCGATCGGTTCGAATAATGACACCTCCCGGGAAGTCTTCTTTTTACTCCTCAGCAGCATCAGAAGTTCATTGTCGATACATCTGCAGGCATAAGTTGCAAGCCGCCCCTTTCCTGCATCGAAAGTATCTACTGCTTTGATCAGACCGATACATCCAATGGAGATCAGATCCTCCATATCTTCTTCCACGTTCTGGTATTTTTTCACCACATAGGCTACCAGACGCAGATTCCGCTCTATCAGGATTTCTTTGGCCTTCCTTGCCTCTGCCTCGTTTCCTTCCTTTAACAGTTGGATATACCGGGCTTCTTCTCCCGAGGTTAAGGGTTTTTGAAAGGTTTTCAAAAATAACCTCCGTAGGATTTCTCTTAACAATAGTTTATGACGAAATCCTGCAACAAGTGCCTTTCCCATACCAAAGATTCTGTTCCATACAGACAGTTAAAATAAAAATTGTGCCATAACGTAATTACTCAAATCAATACCTCTGTGAGTGAGGCGGTAAAAAACAGGCCTGCTTTCGGTACATTCCAGCAAACCGTCCTGCATATTATTTAAAATCACCGGGCCGTATACCTCTTTCAGTTCCCGCCCAAACGCTTCCCGAAATGCATCTTCGGACACGCCTTCCATCATTCGAAGCCCCAGGAACATGAACTCCTCCATCTGCTCCTCCACAGTAAGCTTCTGCACCTCACTGCGGATTCCAAGAGGATCCTGCAAATATGCTTCCAGACCGGTACCATTGGAAAAACGACATTCTTTCATCAAAGAAGCTGCCCCTGTTCCCAGTCCCAGATACTCTCTTCTGCGCCAGTATCCGCAATTATGACGGCATTCATACCCCTCCGTGGCATAATTAGATATCTCATAGCGCCGAAATCCGTACCGGCCAAGCAGTTCCTCTGTCAAAGCGTACATCTGCCGCTCGCTGTCTTCATCCGGCAGAATCAGAGTTCCACTTTCCTGCATGTCGTACAGTGGGGTCCCCTCTTCCACGATCAGGCTGTAAGCTGAGATATGCTGCGGCCTGGGTTCTAAAGCAAGCACCGCTTCCAAAGTACTTCGCCAGCTTTCTACTGTCTGCTCCGGGAGCGCGCTCATCACATCTACATTGATATTCGTAAAACCGGCCTGCACAGCCTCCCGATACGACTCCTGAAACTGCGCAAAAGTATGAATCCGCCCCAGCTTCTGCAGCTCTTCCTCATTGGCTGACTGAAGACCGATACTGAGCCGGTTGATTCCCGCACGGCGGTACACGTTCAGCCCATCACTGCTTACGGTTCCGGGATTCATCTCCATGGTGATCTCGGCTTTCGGAGAAAGGCGGTAATGCTCACGGACGGCATCCATGACCTTCTGAATCCATTCCGGCTTCACCACAGACGGCGTACCTCCGCCGATAAATATGGTATCTACCTCATATTCCGCACACTCTCTGCTTCGTCCCTTTAACTCTGCAAGCAGCGCTTCCATATACCTGTCCTGCGTGCCTGTATCTGCCGGTCCCGACAGGAAATCACAGTACCTGCACTTTCTGACGCAGAACGGAATATGCAGATATAATTCCAGCGTTTTCCATGGCTGCTTATGATAATGATCCTGTTCCTGCTTATTTCTTATCATCTAATTTCAGCACACTCATAAATGCTTTCTGAGGGATCTCCACGTTACCGATCTGGCGCATACGCTTCTTACCCTCTTTCTGCTTCTCAAGAAGCTTCTTCTTACGGGTAATATCGCCGCCGTAACACTTTGCAAGCACATCCTTACGCATGGCCTTGACAGTCTCTCTGGCAATGATCTTACCGCCTACTGCCGCCTGAATGGGAATCTCAAACAAGTGTCTGGGAATCTCATCCTTCAGCTTCTCACACATCTTTCTTCCTCTCTCGTAAGCAGAATCTGCATGTACGATAAAGGACAAAGCATCCACTTCTTCTCTGTTGATCAGGATATCCAGCTTCACCAGACTGGACTGCTCATATCCCTTCAGATCATAGTCAAAAGAAGCATAGCCTCTGGAACGTGACTTCAGTGCATCGAAGAAATCATAGATGATCTCATTCAAAGGAAGCTCATACTTCAAAAGCGCTCTGGTACCCTCGATATACTCCATGCCCAGATACCGTCCGCGTCTCTCCTGACAAAGCTCCATGATGGAACCGATAAACTCGGACGTCACCATGATTTCCGCACTGACAATAGGCTCTTCCATATACTCGATTTCCGAAGGATCCGGCATATTGGAAGGGTTGGTCAGCTCGATCACCTCGCCGTTAGTCTTGTGAATCTTATAGATAACACCGGGAGCCGTTGTCACCAGATCCAGGTTATACTCTCTCTCCAGTCTCTCCTGAATGATCTCCAGATGGAGCAGTCCCAGGAAACCACAGCGGAAACCGAATCCGAGAGCGATCGATGTTTCAGGTTCATAATTCAAAGAAGCATCATTCAGCTGCAGCTTTTCCAAAGCATCCCTTAAATCCGGATATTTTGCACCATCCGCAGGATACATACCACAGTAAACCATGGACTGCACCTTCTTATAGCCGGGCAGGGGTTCTGCACAGGGACGATTGGCATCTGTCACCGTATCGCCTACAGCAGTATCCTTTACATTCTTAATGGAAGCCGTAATATATCCTACCATACCGGCAGAAAGCTCATCGCAGGGAATGAACTGTCCTGCGCCGAAATAGCCCACTTCCACCACTTCTTCCTTGGCTCCGGTTGCCATCATACGGATCATGGTACCCTTTTTAACCGTACCTTCCATGATACGGCAGAAGATGATGACGCCTTTATAGGAATCATATACTGAGTCGAAAATCAGAGCCTGCAAAGGGTTGTCCGGATTGCCCTTGGGCGCCGGAATCTTCTCTACGATCTGCTCCAGTACGTCTTCAATACCGATACCGTTCTTGGCGGAAATCAGCGGGGCATCGTGAGCCTCCAGTCCGATCACGTCCTCAATCTCTTCAATAACGCGCTCCGGTTCTGCGCTGGGCAGATCGATCTTGTTGATAACCGGGAATACGTCCAGATTGTGGTCCAATGCCAGATATACATTGGCCAGTGTCTGCGCCTCGATACCCTGAGCGGCATCTACTACCAGAATAGCCCCGTCACAGGCTGCCAGGGATCTGCTTACTTCATAGTTAAAGTCTACATGGCCCGGTGTGTCAATCAGGTTGAAGATATATTCTTCCCCATTCTTAGCCTTGTACACAGTTCTTACCGACTGGGCTTTAATGGTGATGCCACGTTCTCTCTCCAGATCCATGTTATCAAGGACCTGCGCCTGCATCTCACGGCTGGTTAAAAGACCGGTCATCTCAATGATTCTGTCTGCAAGTGTCGATTTACCATGGTCTATATGTGCAACGATACAAAAATTTCGAATTTTGCTTTGGTCAATTGCTGCCATCTGTCTGTTCCTTTCCTGTCCTACATCAATCTGAAATGATTGTAGCAGAAAAAAAGACATATCGCAAGACTTTCTTGCCGTATGGACTGATTCCCGACTTCTGCCGTATCCATTCATTCCTGACCGGACAGTACCATATCCAGGATATGTGCGATGGGGTCGCAGGCATTCATGACTTCCTCCACCGTATTATTCTGAGCCCCCAGCTCTATCAGTAGATTTCTGGGGCGCAGGTGCATGTTGTAACGATAAGCTTTCAGATAAATTTTTCTGGTCAGACCCGGATAATATTCCAATGCCACCTTCTGTAACTGAAAAGAAAAAGCCAGGTTGGAATCCAGATTTTCATTATACAGATAAGAAATATTACCTGTCTTTTTCGTGCGGCTGAGACCATTGAAAAACATAAAGCGTGCGGTAGGTCTGCCGTCAATCTCCGTTACCAGCCTGGTGTTTTCATCCATGGCATCTCTATGCAGGTCAATGACTACCTGTATCTGGGGATTTTCCTCCAACACTTTCTCGATATCCGGTAAAGCAACCGAATAGGCATCGTCTCTGGACGGTACATCGTAAGAAGCATCGTGATGCAGCACTTGGTAACCATATTGCTCTGTCAGAATCTGTGCCAGCCTGTCACCGACTCCCACGATGGAAGTCGCCCTGTCACCCGGAACGGAATCTGCAAAAGCCTCCTGGGAATGGGTATGATAGATGAGTATCTGAGGTCCTTGTACCTCCTTGGATATGGTCATGTCTGCCGAGGAAAGCTTCTCCACATTTAACTGATCACTTCCTATCATCGTCGATTTATCAATGGTGTAAAAATCAGAAACCAATGTCTCATAATCTGTCAGTGCAGTCATGTCCACCCGGGCAAGCTTCTGCGTATGAGGAACAAAAGTACTTTGTACTGCTGTATTTTGCAGGAATTCACTGTTTGCGGGGTCTGTGACACCATTACTTGTTCCTTCCTGCTGACTTTCCCGGATTTTCTCCTGCTCCCCCAAAGTTTCCGCTTCCCTGACAGCGCGATTCTCTTCATCCAGCATGGCCTGAAGCAGTTCTCCGTCTGCCTCCGAAACTTCTCCGCCTTCATGAGATTCTTCTCCCTCGGCTTTCAGGATCATGTCCATGGTCATCTGCTCTTCCTGACCGTCTTCCATCTGCGTTTTTTCCATAAACCGGTATAAAGGCATGACATCATTCATCTGGCTGCGCACAAGATATGTCATGTTTCCCGATTCCAGGTTATCAGCAAAGGAAAACAGCGGCAGGAATCCTTTGATGACTTCCTCATTGATAGTAGTATATATGTAGTTCCAAAAAGCTGTCTTCATGGCAGCAGTTTCTTTCTTTTCCTTTCCCGGACTTGCGTTACCTATCACAAGCAGCAAAAGAAAAGCCAGTCCTGCCGCACCAATCGCAGGACCGACATAATGTTTTCCTGTTTTAGCTCTCATAGACTCCTCTTCATCAGGGGTTGTTCTAATATATGCTCCCTTGATAAAGTCTATGCCTTAACTGCATCTTTCCTCTTTTAATTCCAGAGCCATATTGATGCCCTCTGAAACCGTAAAGCTGACTCTCTTGACTACCGCATCAATATCTTTTCCCGTCATATACATGTTATTCAATTCTGAAAAAGCAGCCCTGTGCTGTCCCATATATTTCATCCGGTCGAATTCACTGTCGCCGCTCAACAGCTTTTCCAGTGCATCTCCCACGATAGTCGCGGCATCCACAACTGTTGGTACTCCGATGGCAATAACAGGTACACCGAGACTTTCCATGGTCAGGGCATTCCGGTGATTGCCCACACCGGAACCCGGCTGAATACCGGTATTGGTAATCTGCACGGTACGATTCAGCCTCCTGGTGCTCCGGGCTGCCAGTGCATCGATCACCACAACCACATCCGGCCTGGTTTCTTCCACCACACCTTTAATAATTTCCGCTGTTTCCATTCCCGTTTTGGCCATCACACCTGGTTCAATGCTGCTGATCTGATTCATGACCTGTTTATTATAAGCTGCTTTCCCATACGTTTTCACCACATGTCTGGTAATGAACAGATTATCCACCACCTGCGGCCCCAGAGCATCTGCCGTTACCTCTCTGTTACCAAGTCCTACCACAAGAACGGACTGCTCTTTATCACTGTTGGGAATCATTTCCCTCAGTTCATCTGCCAGGCACTGAGAAATCTCCCGATGGTATCCGTCATCCGGTTCTACCATGGCAGGTGCTTCCATGGTCACATAGACGCCCATAGGCTTGCCCATTGCTTTTGCCGCATTTTTGGTGTCGATCATGACCTTCGTCACACGGATGTCATCTTCTTCATCATAATACTCCTCTACGCGGACACCCCTAAGTTCACTGTCCGCCTCACTGATACTCTCCCTTGCCTCCAGCGCCAGATCTGTTCTCACCTGATAATTTGACATTTGTATCTCCCTCCGGATGTAAATATTGATTTGCATTAGTAACAGTTCAGACAACCCTGGACGTAGGCGCACAAATCATGCTCGCATGATTTTGCGCTTACGTATAGGGTTGTACTGAGCGCCAGATTATGAGCAAAAATAGTCGCGAAGCGACGGAGAGCGCCGCAGGCTGCGATTTTGCGAATGGCGCGTCTGAACTGTTACTGCACAGTAAACATTTTTCTCGATTTTTCTTAAAATATGTATTGACAAGAAGAAGATTTTTTTATACAATACAACCGTATGTTTACGTTAGTCCCCCGTGTCTGGCTAAAGCGAAACATTTTCTAATTAATAAAAAACAGAATGCATATGAAAATGGAGGTGTAGATCTTGGCTAACATCAAATCTGCTAAAAAGAGAATTTTAGTAAACCGCACAAAGGCTGAAAGAAATAAAGCTATCAAATCCGGCGTTAAGACAGCTATGAAGAAGGTATTCGCTGCTATCGAGTCCGGTAATAAGGAAGCTGCTGTTGCTGAGCTGGCTGCTGCTACTAAGACTATCGAGATGGCTGCTACCAAAGGTGTTTATCACAAAAACAATGCTGCCAGAAAAGTTTCCCGTCTTAGCAAAGCTGTAAACGAGATGGCTTAATTTTTCCTAGATAGAGAATCAATTAAGAGCAAAAGCACCCATACCGTCATGTGGGTGCTTTTTTATTGCTTCCATGTTTCAAACTCATTTCAATACTTTACGTATTTCCGTACTTTATTTTCCCAGTAGAATCCATCTTCCCTCTTTTGCTGCTCAGTACGCTCCGGCGAATCTTCTTTCTATTATCGTCTACGTCCTCCGCCTCCATGACTGACGCCGCCGCTGCTTCTGTGTCCTCCGCCGCCTCCGCTTCGGCCGCCTCCACCGCCGCCTCCGCCGCCATTATTTCTGGGGATATGGCGTCTGGTCACGATCTTATTCACCAGTTGATCTCTTCTGTCGCGTATCATCGGTCTGCCGCCAACCACATACTCATTGACAGGCACTGTCTCTTTTCCAAGAGGCGACCGCAGTTTCATAGCTACAAACACAAACATCACAATAATGGGAATCACCAGTAATTCTGCCGGGAACTCAATCTCCTGTCCCATTTCCCGGCCGATCATCCGCACGTAAGTGCAATAGGCTTCATAAGGATCATCCTCCACCTGATAATACACTGCATCCAGAATACGGTTAATCTCGTATGTACCAAACTCCTGATATACCTTACCACAGGTAGACAGCCAGCTTCCCGCCTGCCCCTCGTACCAGTTATCCAGCAGGAGCACGCCATCACCATGTACTTTATTATAACCATAATTATTCTCATCATAAAAATCATCTGCCAGGTTACGCATAGTCATTTCCCAGCTTGAAGAAGCGCTCTCCACCTGTTCCCTTATTGTCACAAGCACAATATCACAGGCTGTTTTCTTTTCCGTCTCAGCAATCAGCTTACGCAGCTTCTCTTCCTGTGCATCAGTCAATACATCTGCCTTATCATAAACACGTTCCACAGGCGCCGCATGATTGGTCCTTCCTACAGATGTCTTAAACAGTCTGGACACGCCGCCTGCTGCAAACAAAGCCAGTGCGATTCCGGCCCCAATGAACCAGAATCTGAAGTAATGAAGATATTGCTTTAAAGCCTCTCTTTTGGTTTCCCTATCCATCTTAATCTTTTTCTCCCTTTTCTTTCAGGCTTTTCTTCTTTACAGCATCATGATTCCATAATAACCGCATATCAAAATTACAGTAAGCACTGCCCAGAGTGTCGCACCATATGCCCATACTTTCCTTGCAGATACCGGTACTTTTCCTACAATCTTGGCAGTCTGTCCGTTAATATAAAAAGGATAAGCCTTGTCACGATAGCGATATTCGTACTTCCATACAGGTAAGAGCCCCATATTTGCCCTTTGTTCCTTGACACTCAGATGACGTTCCCGTTCTGACAGGCTGCCGTATCCGGACACCGTCTGTTTTACAAGAGAAACAGTATCTTCCTCCATCTTCTTTCTGGTACGCACCTCCGCTTCCTTGGGTACCACACTGAATTTTTCTCCCATGAAGCCTGACATATACTCCGGCTTAAAAGGTTCCATCTGCTCGTAATTATAGGGCTCCATCAGATCCATGACATCATCCGGCATCTTCACGGATGCATCTGCAGGAATCCTGGAAAACTTCACATCCACATCCCGGTAAACGTCATAAATACTGGTCTCTTTGAACTCCGTATCACCGGTAACCCACACCCTGATCTTACGGCCTTCTGCACGATAAACATAATTCACATCATAATCGTACAGCCAGAAAGGCACATAATCTCCCTCCATGGTATTGAGTCTTGCTTCTGACAGAAAATCCGTAGGCGCGAATGTGCACCTTTTAAACTTTTCCCGCAGCAGCTTTTTCACCATTTCCCTGCTGTGCTGGAAAGGAATGATCATCTGTGGCGCATTCATGCCTTCTATTCTTTCGTTCAAAATAATGTAATTGTCACAGTAAGGGCATTTGGTGGAGCTGGTATATTCATCTACCGGCACCTCGCCCCCACAATTGGGGCAAACGTGGATATCGCCCTCCGTATCCTTACGCTGCTCACTTTTCTCACTGTCACAATAAGGACAGTACATCCCTTTTCTCTCCGGGCTGTAAATTACATTTCCGCCACAATTTTTACACTGAAATATCATACTTGCCCCTCCTTATCAGAAAGCACATCCTCACCGGCAAGTGCTTTAATTACCTCTCCTGCAATGATCAGTCCTGCCACCGCCGGCACAAAGGCTGTACTGCCCGGAACTGCCCGGCGTACCTGCCCGCTCTCTGTGGGAGTCTCCCGGACACCTACTTCCTTCGGTGTCATGGCAGGTTCCCTGGAATATACTACCTTCAATTTCGGAATGCCTCTCGCTTTTAACTCCCTGCGCATTACTTTTGCCAAAGGACACACCGAAGTTTCATAGATATCAGCCACTTCCAGTCTGGTGGGGTCCAGCTTATTGCCGGTTCCCATACTGCTGATCACCGGAATTCCCAGCTCATGCCCTGTCACTGCCAGGTCCAGCTTCGCCGTCACTGTATCTACGGCATCTATGATATAATCATATTCTGAAAAAGGAAACCGATGCTTCTCCTCCGGAAGATAGAAACATTCATAAGTAGTCACCCTACACTCCGGATTAATACTCAGGATCCGCTTCTTCATCACCTGTGTTTTGTACTGTCCTACTGTATCATGCGTTGCTATGATCTGACGATTGATATTGGAAATACTGACGGTATCATTATCAATCAGATCAATTGCGCCCACACCACTTCTGGCTAAAGCTTCCACCACATGACCGCCTACACCGCCGATTCCGAAGACGGCTACCCTTTTGGCCGCAAGATGCTCGACTCCCTCTTCCCCCAAAAGCATTGCTGTTCTTATATATTGTTCTTTCATGACTCTCCTCGTATAACTCTTCTGATCAAAACTTATTCTTGTCTTCTTTAGAATTATAACACATTTTTCCGAAATCGTATACCGCCCTTAGGAACAACTTCCAGAAATTACATGTTCATTTTGCTTGATTTTGTATTATTATGTGTATGTAACAATTTTGTAACATTTTCAAGAAAGAAAGGAGATTTCATGAAAAAAATCACTTTAATGGCAGCAACTGTAATTTCAACAGCCACTCTGGCAGGTACATCTATGACAGCAAGTGCCGCTTGCAAGCAGAATGCAAACATAAATTCTAACAGAATTAAAGTTATCCAGGTTGATCAATCCTGTGACTTGGATTCCCTGCTTTCTCAGTTAAAGAATTGTTTACCGGGAATTCAGTTCCCGCAGATTCAACAGCCTTGTCAGCCCGGCACGAGCACTCCGGATACCAATCTTCCCACACCGGAACTGCCCGAGGTAGAAACACCTTCTCCGGAGATTCCAGATCAGGACACTTCCACTCCGGAACTTCCTGACAACTCTACTCCTGAGACAGAGACCCCTGCTCCGGAACAGAACCTTTCCTACGTACAGCAGATTGTTAATCTGGTAAATGAGGAACGTGCTAAAGAAGGTCTTGCACCTCTGACTTTGGATACTAAAGTTTCCGCCGCTGCACAGGTTCGTGCACAGGAAATCGTTACTTCCTTCTCTCACACCAGACCGGACGGTGCCTCCTTCGCCACAGCATTAAAGGAGCAGAATATCAGCTATCGCAGAGCCGGCGAAAACATTGCCTGGGGACAGAAGTCTCCCGAAGCAGTCATGAATGCCTGGATGAACAGCTCCGGCCACAGAGCGAATATTATGAATGAAAACTTTACTACAATAGGTGTTGGTTATTACCAGGTTAATGGCGTGAATTACTGGTGTCAGTTATTTACTGCCTAATTCATTTGATGCCATACCATTAATTTAAGGTTCATTTAACATCTATAAGCAAGCTTCTTCCCTTGGTTATTTCCTAAGAAGAAGCTTGTTTTTTCAGCACTAATCAGCATCAGGGTGACGGACCTTAATAAAAAATATTGCCGCGTGGGTCGATTTTTTATCCCTATCCTCTTATATTGCCGAATTTCTTCTTACCATAAACGATAATATATTCTCTATGGGTAAACGTTCGGATGCTCCCTTCTGATTTTTTCTTACCATGAACCGGAATATGTCCTCTATGGGTAGACACTCGGATGCTCGCTTCTGATTTTTTCTTCCCATAAGCCGGAATATATCCTCTATGGGTAGACGCTTGGATGCTCCCTTCAGATCCTTTCTTCCCACAAGCCGGAATATAGGTTACTTGCACAACACAAAAAAGGCCACTCAATCGGATTATTCACCCAAATCGAATGACCTTTCATACTATTTTAATCAGGCAATGCTATCATTCATCAATTACTTATTGTAGTTGACAATAGCACCGAAATCCGGCTTCAGAGAAGCGCCACCTACCAGACCGCCATCGATGTCCGGCTGAGCGAACAGTTCAGGAGCGCTGGAAGCAGATACAGAACCACCGTACTGGATACGGATAGCTGCTGAAGTTGCATCATCATAAATCTCAGCGATGCAGTCACGAATTGCCTTACATACTTCCTGAGCCTGCTCAGTAGTAGCTACTTTACCGGTTCCGATAGCCCAGATAGGCTCGTAAGCGATAACAGCAGCTGCTGCCTGCTCTGCGGTTACATTCAGGAAAGCAATCTTAATCTGCTGACGGATGAAGTCGATGGTAACGCCCTGCTCTCTCTGAGTCAGAGTCTCACCACAGCAGATAATAGGAGTGATGCCGTGCTCAAAAGCTTTTAATACTTTCTTATTAACGGTCTCATCGGTCTCAGCGAAGTACTCTCTTCTCTCAGAATGTCCGATGATAACATATTTTACGCCTACATCGGTCAGCATAGCAGGAGCGATTTCTCCGGTGTATGCACCCTTCTCTTCGTAATACATGTTCTCAGCACCAATATTGATGTTGGAACCCTTAGCTGCTTCCATAGCAGGGATAATATCGATAGCAGGTACGCAGAATACTACGTCTACATCGTCATTTACAACCAGGGGCTTTAAGGTATTTACCAGTTCTACTGCCTGGCTGGGAGTCATGTTCATCTTCCAGTTACCGGCAATGATTTTCTTTCTAGCCATTTGGATAGTCCTCTTTCTTTTATAATGTGTAAAGTGTCATAAGCAGACTTTGAAAACACTTCGCGTTTCCAGCGGTGCGTTGCACCTTCATATAAATTGGCGCACAGGGCTGTTCGTGCAAGCACGACAACCCTGTGTCCCAATTTTCACTCAGTCTGCTTATTCGCAGCACTTGTCGTCAGCTGCAGCAACGCACGGCGTTGCTGCTCGTTGTCGCCGCCTACTTGTCGTCTGCTGCTGCAACGCCGGGAAGCTCTTTGCCTTCCAGGAATTCCAGGGAAGCTCCGCCACCGGTAGAGATATGGCTCATCTTGTCACCGAAGCCAAGCTGGTTAACAGCTGCTGCGGAGTCACCACCACCGATGATAGTAGTTGCATCGGTCTCAGCCAGAGCCTTAGCTACTGCGATAGTACCGGCTGCCAGAGTAGGATTCTCGAATACGCCCATAGGTCCGTTCCAAACAACGGTCTTAGCAGACTTAACAGCATCAGCAAACATAGCTGCGGTCTTAGGTCCGATATCCAGACCTTCCATATCTGCAGGAATCTTATCGGAATCAACATAAGAAATCTCTACAGGTCCATCGATAGGGTTCGGGAAGCTTGCAGCGATGGTGGTATCGATAGGAAGCAGCAGGGTCTTGCCCAGCTTCTCAGCCTTTTCCATCATCTCTTTACAATATTCGATCTTCTCATCATCAACCAGAGACAGACCAACTTCCTTGCCCTGTGCCTTTAAGAAGGTGTAAGCCATACCACCACCGATGATGAGGGTATCGCACTTCTCAAGCAGGTTGGAAATAACATTCAGTTTGTCAGCAACCTTAGCACCACCCAGGATAGCTACGAAAGGTCTTACAGGATTCTCTACTGCATTGCCCAGGAAGTCGATTTCTTTCTGCATCAGATAACCAACTACGTTCTCGCCGCCCTTTTCGGTGATGAACTTGGTAACACCGGCAACGGAAGCATGTGCTCTGTGGGAAGAACCGAAAGCGTCACATACATACAGATCAGCCAGGTCAGCCAGCTCTTTGCTGAACTCTTCGCCGTTCTTGGTCTCTTCTTTGCCACGGAAACGAGTATTCTGAAGCAGAACTACATCGCCTTCTTCCATAGCTGCTACTGCTGCAGTTGCAGCTTCGCCGGTTACGTTGTAATCAGATACAAAAGTAACCTTCTTGCCCAGCTTCTCGGACAGTCTCTCAGCAACAGGTGCAAGAGATTCGCCTTCGTTGGGGCCATTCTTAACCTTGCCCAGGTGAGAGCAAAGGATAACCTTACCGCCATCATTGATCAGCTTCTGGATAGTAGGCAAAGCTGCTACGATACGGGTTTCATCGGTGATCACACCATTCTTTAAAGGTACGTTGAAGTCGCATCTTACAAGGACTCTTTTGCCCTTAGCGTTGATATCATCAACAGATTTCTTATTTAAGCCCATTTTCATGACCTCCATTATAAAATATTTAAAAAAGGTCCGGTCCTATGGACCGGACCCCTTATTGAGCCTATGTCGCTAAATCTACTTAGAACTCGGTACAGCACATTTCTGTGCCGCCTCACACACAAATTAAGCGTTCAGCAGTTTGCCGAAGTGCTTGATGGTACGAACCATCTGGCTGGTGTAAGAATTCTCGTTATCATACCAAGATACAACCTGTACCTCAGACAGCTCGTCAGAGATAGGCAGAACCATGGTCTGAGTAGCATCGAACAGAGAACCGAACTTCATACCAACGATATCGCTGGATACGATTTCATCCTCGTTGTAACCGAAGGACTCGTTAGCTGCTGCTTTCATAGCTGCGTTGATAGCATCCTTGGTAGGATTGCCCTTAACTACTGCAGTCAGGATAGTGGTAGAACCGGTAGGGGTAGGAACACGCTGTGCGGAACCGATCAGCTTACCGTTCAGTTCAGGAATAACAAGGCCGATAGCCTTAGCTGCACCAGTGCTGTTAGGAACGATATTAACAGCTGCTGCACGAGATCTTCTTAAGTCACCCTTTCTCTGAGGTCCATCCAGAGTCATCTGGTCACCGGTGTAAGCGTGGATTGTGCACATGATACCGGACTCGATAGGGAATGCATCATTCAGAGCCTTAGCCATAGGAGCTAAGCAGTTGGTTGTACAAGAAGCTGCGGAAATGATGGTATCCTCGTTGGTAAGAGACTCATGGTTAACATTGTAAACGATAGTAGGCAGATCATTTCCTGCAGGAGCAGAAATGATAACATGCTTAGCACCAGCATCGATATGAGCCTGTGCTTTAGCCTTGGAGGTATAGAAACCTGTACACTCCAGAACTACATCTACGCCAAGCTCTCCCCAAGGAAGATTCTCAGCCTTAGCTTCTGCATAAATCTTGATCTCTTTTCCATCAACAGTGATAGAATCTTCACCAGCAGAAACGGTGTCAGCCAGTGCATATCTACCCTGTGTGGAATCATATTTCAGTAAGTGAGCCAGCATCTTAGGAGAAGTAAGGTCGTTGATTGCAACGATCTCAAATCCTTCTGCTCCGAACATCTGTCTGAAAGCCAGACGACCAATACGGCCAAAACCATTGATTGCTACTTTTACTGCCATTTTAGTTTCCTCCTAAAATTATATAATTTTATAGTATTTTGTCATTTGGGCTTATCCATCCTACTTTGACAAAATTTTGTCAGCACTCTTATTGTACCTAATTTTCCGCAAGAATTCAAGATGTATTTCAAAAATAATTAGGATTTCAGGGAAATTTTACATTTTGGCTACTTTCACCGCGTTCTTTTATACAGATTTTCAGGATAACTTCCACTAAATAAGAAAGCGCCCCAGGACAAAATCTCTTTTCTGCAGCCATTCCGGGGCACTTTCCTGCTTTTGCGCACACTCTGTTGTCCGATATTTTAAAGTCCGGCATCCTTTCATCCGGTATTTTTTCAGTTCATTACTGGCTGCACAGGACCACAACCTTATCCGGCGTGGTCTGGGCCGGAATGCTTCTGGTGCTGCGTTCATAGAACACAACCAGATCATGGCCGCCGGGATTTCCCAGAAATCTCTGATTGTTGGTAGTCAGCACCTGCACCCTGCCATCCATATGAAGCTGAAGAGTCTGCTCTTCATTGATCAAAGAATCGTTAAAATGCCCTACTGCCACAGACTGTCCGCGCAGCACCTCTTTGGGCACCACTACAACAGCACTGTACTGCGGCGGATAAATAAGCGGCACCGGAGCATCCGTCCTGTAATAGAATGCTGCCTCCATGCCTTCCCTAAGTGTCGTAAAATCTGCAACATACGTAGTTGGAGACACAATAAAATTCACAATATTCCCGTTTTCATCTTCTACTGATACAAAGATTCTGCAGCCGCTTTTGTTACCCATTCCCGCATCTGCTGCCCTCATTTCCACAATAGTACCCTCTACTCCGTAAAATGTAGGCATCTGCATGCGATTCTGATTCTGAAATCGTTCCATAGCTGAACCTCATCCATTTTTATTATCTTATGTGTTTTCTCCGGGAAAGGTGCCTGTTGCCGCTGTCTTTTCCCGTTACAGTATGGTACCGCCGCCCAGCACATGCTCTCCATCGTAAAATACTACTGCCTGCCCCGGGGTAGCAGCCCTTACGGGACGTTCAAAGCTGCATATGACTTTGCCGTCTGCCTGCTTCTCCAGTGTGCAGTATTCACCTTTATGGTTGTAGCGGATCTTGGCCAGCGCCCTGACAGGTTCTGTCAAATCCGGAATTGCCATGAAATTTACCCGGTCACAGATTACGGTATCAGTGAACGTATCCTCATTTTCTCCAAGTACCACTTCATTGGTCTCGGGACGAATCTCCGTAACAAAAATACGGTGTCCGGCCGCAATCTCCAGCCCTCTTCTCTGTCCGACCGTGTAATGGGTAATCCCCTTGTGCTGCCCCAGCACCTTGCCGTCTTTGGTCACAAAATTCCCCGGTCCCGGCACTCTTCCCGGTACCTCCCTGTCAATAAAAGAAGCATAATCCTGATCCGGCACGAAGCAGATTTCCTGACTGTCCGGCTTGTGAGCCACCGGCAGCTTCCGGTCCAGTGCGATCTGCCTGATTTCTTCCTTGGTATAGTCTCCCACCGGCATCAGTGTATGAGACAACTGGAACTGTGTCAGATTATACAGTGCATACGTCTGATCCTTGGCCGCCGTCACGCTGTTTCGGATGGCAAATCTGCCATTTGGCAGCTGATCGATTCTGGCATAATGGCCCGTAGCAATATAATCAGCCCCGATTTCCATGCTTCTTTGCAAAAGGGATTCCCATTTCACATACCGATTGCAGGCAATACAGGGATTGGGCGTCCTGCCCTGAAGATACTCTTCCACAAAATAATCGATGACCCGACATTTAAATTCCTTTTTAAAATTCATTACATAATATGGGATATCCAAAGCCTGGGCCACTCTTCTGGCATCATCTACCGCGGTCAGACCACAGCAGCCGCCGTTTTCCTCTTTGGCAGCTTCTTCCTCATCCTGCCAGATCTGCATGGTCACACCGATGACATCATATCCCTGTTCTTTTAATAAATATGCTGCAACGGAGGAGTCCACGCCTCCTGACATTCCTACTACTACTTTTTTTCCTGCCATTTTTCCACCTATATATCCTGTGCAAAATATTTTAATTTCTAAAAAAATTATGAGAAACCCATTACTGAGTTTCTCATAAGATAACATTTCTATATTATTTTTGCAACCTGATTTCTCTGGAACTAAATTGAAGTATTATAAAGTTCGCCTGTTGAATAGTTGTATGTATAGCTTCCGTAGCTTCCATAGGTATTGGACTTGGATGCTTCGCTTTCTGCGTAATAATTAATCATAGATGCCTGTGCATCCACCTGATAACCATAGCCACCTGTTGTATTAAATAAAGATTTTACAGTATCCATATCTGCCTTTTTGAACTTTTCTTCGTCAACAACAAGCTTATTATCCTCATCTACAGTAATTCCCACTTCTTCAAGCAGCTTTTCATTTGCTTTGGTAAGATTTACTAAACGCTTTGCAGCATTGGTAATATTAGAAGTGTTGGATTCCTCTGTCGCATCAATTAAATCATTGTAATTATCTGCAAACTTCTTCACTGCGTCATAAATTGCGTCAGTATCGTACTGTGTAGAAGTCTTACCGTCCTCAGTAACTGTCTTCTTCTCAAAAAGATTTTTGCTGCCTTTCTCTAATAAAGCATCTGCTGCTTCTTTTAAAGACTCTGCATTGCTCTCAATGCTTGCTAATTTCTTAGTAGAATCCTTTGAAGTAGAGGTATTAGAAACAATAGAGCTGACCTCACTGTCACTGCCATCCAAAGTATAATAAGCCTTCATCAGCTTATAATAGGAACCATTACGAATGGTCGCATAATCGCTGTAATTGATACCTAACAAGTCACTACTGCTGCTAAATAAGCTTGATGAACTTGAACTGCTCTTATTCAAACTTGAAAATAATACGCTAATTGATGATGAATCATATCCAGAAATTGTTGCCATAATATCACTCCTTTGAAAAAAGCTGGCATCCTTGCCAGAAACAATCGACTCCTTCTATATCTTATATCGACATTTTAACCGCTTTTATTATATTTTTCAATACCCATTAAAAAAGCATTCTACATTTTTACCAATAAAATGAGTTAAAAATTTAAATTTTTGTTCATAATTTATTCATATCTTATTGTTACAATATTTTTATCAAATAAAAGACGTATAAATTTATTATACTTGATAAATTTTTTCATAATAGCCCGGGCGTCATCGTGACGTTCGGGCACTCCTCATTTTATGGGGCTTTATATTACCTCTTGGTGTACAAAGCGTTCGCTTGTGCACTCTTTTTTATATATTCTCAATCTGCCAGTCAATCGGCGCTATTCCATTTTTCTCCAAGAACTCATTTGCCTGACTAAAATGTTTACAGCCGAAAAATCCACGATATGCGGATAACGGACTTGGGTGTGGTGCCTTTAAGATCAAATGCTTTGGATTGTTAAGCATTGGAATCTTGCTCTGTGCCGGTCTGCCCCACAGCATATAGACAATTGGTCGATCCTGTGCATTTACCGCCTGAATAATTGCATCGGTAAACTGCTCCCATCCGCGTCCCTGATGGGAATTGGCCTGATGTGCACGAACAGTGAGCACAGTGTTTAATAACAGTACTCCCTGATCTGCCCATTTTTTCAGATACCCGTTATTTGGTATATAACAGCCCTGATCCGTCTCTAATTCCTTATAGATATTCTGCAAGGAAGGTGGAATCTCTTTTTGTGATGGCGGCACAGAAAAACTTAAACCATGCGCCTGATTCACATTATGATAAGGGTCCTGACCTAAAATCAGCACCTTCACCTGACTAAGCGGTGTAAAATGCATTGCATTAAAAATGTCATCAGCCGGTGGGTATATCGTCGTCCGGCTGTATTCTTCTTTTACAAAACTATATAATTCTTTATAATATGGCTTTCTGAATTCTTCGTGAACTGCATCCAGCCAGTCATTTGTCAACATTGCCATAATCTCATTTACCTTCTTACCGAAACTCCACGGCCTGCCAGATAATCCTTTACCTCGCAGATTTCCAGTTCTTTATAATGGAATAAGGATGCTGCAAGTGCTGCATCTGCTTTTCCGGCAGTAAGCGCATCGTAAAAATGCTCCTTTGTACCGGCACCACCGGAAGCAATTACCGGAATCGAAACATTTTCAGCGATCATTCTGGTCAATTCGATATCATAACCTGCTTTTGTTCCATCGCAATCCATGCTGGTAAGAAGTATCTCTCCTGCCCCCAGCTTGTCAACCTTCATTGCCCATTCCACAGCATCGATTCCAACATCAATTCGACCGCCATTTTTATAAATATTCCAGCCGGAACCATCTTCTCTTCGACGTGCATCAATTGCAACAACAACACACTGACTGCCAAATTTGTCGGCCGCTTCGCTGATCAGATTTGGCGTATTGATTGCAGAAGAATTGATAGATATCTTATCTGCACCTTCACGAAGTAACATTTTAAAGTCATCCACGGTACGGATTCCACCACCCACGGTAAATGGAATAAAGACTTTTTCTGCAACCTTTCTTACCATATCGACTACCGTTCCCCTAGCGTCAGAGGATGCTGTAATATCCAAAAATACAAGTTCGTCTGCGCCTGCTTTATCATAAGCTGCAGCAATCTCAACCGGATCACCTGCGTCACGCAGATCCACAAAATTAACGCCTTTTACTACTCGTCCCTGATTTACATCCAGACAAGGAATGATTCTTTTTGTAAACATAATCTCGCCCTCCCTTAAATCTGTGCAAAATTCTTTAAGATTGCAAGTCCAACCGTACTGCTTTTTTCCGGATGGAACTGACATGCAAAAATATTGTCTTTTTCAACAGAGGCATGGATATGTGTGCCATATTCCGTAGAAGCTTTCACAATTGCCTCCTCTTTTGCCTTCAGATAATAGGAATGTACGAAATATACATATGGATGCTCCGGAAGTCCTTCAAACAGCCTGCCCTGATTGGTAAGCTCTAAGGAGTTCCAGCCAATGTGTGGTATTTTTAAGCCTTCCTGATCCGGAATTCGTAAAATCTGTCCATCTAGCAGGTGCAGACCTTCTACTCCGCTGCTTTCCTCACTTCCCTCAAACAAAAGCTGCAGTCCAAGACAAATTCCAAGGAATGGTTTCTTTTCTTCAGCAACTTCACGAATCACCTTATCTAATTCATATTTTTTCAACTGATCCATCGCCACGCCAAAAGCTCCAACTCCCGGAAGGATTACTTTATCAGCGTTTTTGATTTCGTGAAAATCTCGTGTGATCACACACTCTTCACCCAAAGAAACCAATGCTTTTTCCACACTTTTCAAATTTCCTGCATCATAATCAATAATTGCTATCATTCTTCAGTCACCTTTTCTAAGCCTATATTTTCAAGTATTGTATAAATCTGAATGGAATACTCTTCCCTTTCTTCACCATACGCATATAATCCAAGTGCATCTTCTTCTGAAACACCAAACCGGTTGGTAAGTTCATCTAAGATTTTTGCATTCATCTGTCCAAACTCTTTTGCACAGCCATATGTTTCTGCATCTGCACTATATTTATTGCAGCGTCCTGCTGCACGAATTAAAGAATCCAGAGCAATATCATACTGTTCCGCTGACATCATACTCTGATAGGATTCATATTCACTGGTAACAAGCGCCATAATACGATATTTCTCATATGTATTCATATCTGCATCTTTGATTTCCATACCGGATACCTGACGGAATGCTTCACAATAATCAGCCTGCTCATAAGCACGTTTTGCATTTGAAAAACCACTTTGATATCCGAGCAGATTTGTTCCCAACATAACCAAAATAAGTATAGATGCTGCCATAACAAAGGTCAGAAATACCGGTGCCTTAGGTAACGGTGGTGTATTATCCGGTTCTGCCGGAGGTTTTGGTTTTTTCACCTTCTTTGGCTTTGGTTTTTTCTCTTTCTTTGGCTTTGGTTTTTTCTCTTTTTTCTTCTTCTCTTTTTTAGGTTCTTCTGCTACCGGCTCCGGCTCTGATTCCGGAGCATCGGTAAGCTCTTTCAACAGTGCCAGATTTTCGTCGGATAAATCTTCAATAGAGGCTGCAACAGGCGCAACAGAAACTTTTTCTACCTCTTTTTCTTTTCCTTCATCATCACCAAAAAGAATAGAACCCAGTTTTTCTATAAAACCAGCTTTCTCTCCTTTGGATTTCTTTTGTTTTTTCATCGTTTTATCATTTGTCTCCTCTGGTATTTCTTCCGTCAGATCCTGATCATCATTTAAAAGGCTTTCTATTTCTCCTATTGAGTCTGCCGCAAAATTTTCAAACAGGCTTTCATCATTTAAGCTCTCCTTCTTCTCATCTGCCTGCAGCATGCTCTCGATATCCGAAAAAATATCATCTGATTTTAGCAATGCCATCAGATCATCTTCGCCGCTTTCCGGTTCAAATGCGTTTTCCTCATCCATTGTATTCACCATCAGATTGTCCATGGTTTCCAATGGTCTGTCTGCTAATTTCAATGCATCATCCGTCATAAGAGCATCCGGTATTCCGGCTTCCAGTGCATTGTCAATCTCTTCAAATTCTTCTCCCGATTCCATCTGATTTTTCATACCATTAATCAGGCTCTCCAGATCATCCGGCAAAGGATCTGACACTTCTTCCGGCTCTTTTTCCTCTACTATAGGCGCGTTGCCCTCTATATCTTCATTTTGCATTTGCCCCATCAGTTCCCGTTCAAATTCTTCCAGGAAATCATCTGTCTCTTCTAAATCAGGCATCTCCTCAGAAAAACTCTTTAAAAGATCGTCTTCTAATGTTGCCTGCTGCATTTCATCAAAATCCTCCAGACCTACGGATCTTGCTTTCTCGTCAAGAGATAACAGGTCCAATAAATGATCCAGGTAATCTTCTGAGTTGCTCATCTAGTTACCTCCACATACGTAAAACTTAATTGGGGGATGTGATAAATCATCACACCCCCTCTTCACTTCCTACTCTACTATCTGCTCTTATCGATCAAATCATCAACAGCATTAACAAGCATTCCGATTTCCGGCTTTGTCAGCTGGGCATCTGCACCTAAGCGTTCGCCTTTTTTTCTCATCTCTTCATTGACAAGTGATGAGAAAATAATGAGCGGAATTTGCTTGATCAAATCATCTGTCTTACACAGCTTTGTCAGTCTGTGTCCATCCATAAGCGGCATCTCAATATCAGTGATAATACAATGAACCTTCTCACGTACAGTTCCTGCTTTTTTCCACTCTGTAAGCTGATCCCATGCTTCCTGACCATTCATCGTAACAACCAAATTGGTATAGCCTGATTTTTTCAAGCAATCTGTAATTAGTTTGCTAAGCAATGGCGAATCCTCTGCAATCAAAATTGGAGAATCGCTTCTATCACGGCTTTCAAAATTATCTACATCAGATACTTTAAGTCCCGTTTCCGGACTAATATCCGTAACAATCTTCTCAAAATCAAGAATAACGACTAACTTTTCCTGTAATTTGATAACTCCGGTAGATGCGCTATTATCTTCTGAATTAATCGTAGAATCCGGTTTGATAATATCCTCCCAGGAAACACGGTGGATACCAATTACCTGATCTACATGAAATGCAATATTTAACTTGTTGAAGTTTGTAATGATAAACAAACCTTCCTCTTCAGATCCTGTCATTCCGAGACACTTTTTCAAGTTAATAACCGTCATCATTGTATCACGCGGCATAAAAATACCTTCTACACAAGGATGTGAATTTGGAATCGGAGTAACTTTCTGATATGTAAGAATCTCGCGAATCTTCGCTACGTTAATTCCATAATGATTATCCCCTAATGTAAATTCCAAAACCTCCAATTCATTCGTTCCAGACTCTAAAAGAATATTTGTATCCATTGATATCTCCTCCCGCGTAATAAATTCTTTCGTCGTTCACCGAATATACATTCATATTCTTCTCACTTATACCCATTATATCATAAACTTCCAAAATATTACATCTTTTTTCGCACAATTTATAAATTTATCGCATAGGTTGTTTCATTTATTTCTACTTGTAATACGATTTGGTCTACCGCCGTCACACTGTCTGGCACTTCAAACAGCAAAACAGCATCATTTACTGACTGCGCAGCTACTGTCTCATCGTATGTAGAAAAATCATTGACCAGGATCGTCTTAGAGGATGCTGCGCGAACCTTTTCCCCGTTTGCATCTGTAGCTTCGACTGTAAATATCGGGCCAAGTGAAAAATTGTCCAACTGTATCTCTGTCTCACTATTATTTGCAATATCAAAATATAACACTAAATAGGTCTTTCCTGCTGCAGCATCTAATGCATAAGCATCAGATTCTCCAAAGCTTGCTCTGATTTCATTTCCTGTACAGGAAATCGTCAAGCCCTCTGTTCCAAAAATCTGATTCAAATCCGACACGGTCACCTGCGGTGCATCCGCTGTCCCACCTGCTGCAGTTCCATCCGCTACGGTCTCTGTGGATTCTATTGCCTCTGTGTCTTCAACCGTCAAAACTTCTTCCGGCATCGGAGTTTCTTCTTCCTGCTCTATCACATAGGTGAGTCCGTCTCCCTGATAATTATTAAACTTTGAGACCACATGTGCCGCATAATTTACAATGATATTTTCTTCTTCCTCTGTCAGATCATATGGTGCGGTAACCCCACATCCACTAAACAGCATGGCTCCTGTCATACACGCTGCTATCAAACTGACTTTTTTCCCTTTCATCTTCCGTCCTCCTGCTATGCCTGATTTCCGGTGTCTAATTCGAACCAGAATTCTACTCCATCCGCGTGATTTAGCACACCACATTCCCGATGCAGAGACTCCATAATAGCTTTTACAATCGAAAGTCCTATTCCACTTCCGCCGTATTCTCTGGTTCTCGCTTTATCCACCTTATAAAATTTAATCCAGATATTATCAAGATCTTCTTCCGGAATATTTTTTCCGGTATTGTATACACTTACCCGTACACAATCTTCCTTACGGGTATAGGAAATCGTAATCTGCCGTTCACCTTCTGCATGGTGAATCGCATTGCTCAGATAATTGGTAATGACTTCCTCGACTTTAAACTCGTCTCCCCATACATATATCGGTGTTTCTTCAAATTTCAACAGTATTTGCTTTTGTTCTAATAAAATAGAAGAAGAATGAATCACTCCTAAAATCAGTTCTGTCAGATCAAACCGCTCCATCACAACGGTATCATTGCCAAATTCCAGCTGATTCAGGGTCAGAAGCTTCTTTACCATCTGATTCATTTTTTCTGATTCATCAATGATTACTTCACAATAAAATTCCCGGCTTTCCGGATCATCATTGATGCACTCCTGCAAACCTTCCGCGTAGCCCTGGATCAGTGCCAGCGGCGTCTTTAATTCATGAGAAACATTCGACAAAAACTCTTTTCGCATCTCGTCGATTTTTGTCTTCTGCTCAATATCTCGCTGCAATTCAATATTCGCGCTTTTTAGTTCGGAAATTGTTTTTTCCAATGCACTTGATAAGCGGTTAAAATGTTCTCCAAGCTCATCAATTTCGTTCCGTTTGCGTCTTTTCCGATTATACTTTGCCTCAAAGTCCAGCTCCGTCATCTTTTTTGAAATGTCTGTCAGTTCAAGGATCGGTGTTGTAATTCCTCTGCTCACGACCATAATCACCAGTATACTGATAATGGTTGCCAACATTCCAACATAAGCAAGAAACTGATTCGATATCTTGGCACTCTCCTGAATACTTGCCAATGCAGTACGCATCAACACAAGATTTCCGTTAGACAACACACCATATAAGACCAGATACTCCGAATCTAATCGTGTATCTGTCTGACGCTGAATCACATAATTATCATTTTCCTCTAAAACAGTCGTCTCTTCCTGTGTAGCACCAAACAATATATTCATGAATTCTCTAAGAATCAGCTCATTATTATTGACCGAAGACCTTACAATGGTATTGTCCGACCGAATGATCAATACCGTCATATTGCCGTTTGCACACAAATTATCAAAAACGATATCAAATTCAGAAGATTGCAGCTCATCTCTCTGGCTTGCCAGATCAATTGTCTGAAACCCGCCGGAAAGCGACTGCTGCTTATTCAATACGTAATATTTTTCTAAAAAAGTTGTATTTAAAAACCAGCAAAGCAGGACCGCTCCTGCAACGAGACATGCAATAGTAAATGCCATTTCACGTGTCAACGAGCCTTTTTTGCTGTTTTTCCTTCGATTAACTATATTATTTTTCATTCTATGCCATCTTTTTATGCTTGTCAATTATTTTTAGGCTATTAGTACTATACTTCAAATTTGTATCCCATGCCCCAGATTGTCTTGATGTACTCACCTTTTTCTCCAATCTTTGCACGTAATTTTTTCACATGTGTATCAATGGTTCTGGCATCACCGAAATAGTCATAATTCCAGACATTGTTCAGAATTTTTTCACGTGAAAGAGCAATTCCTGCATTTTCCATAAAATAAGTCAAAAGTTCAAATTCCTTGTAGCTTAGATCCAGACGCTCACCATCTACCATGACAATATGCGCTGATTTATCGATCTGAATACCGCCAAGCTCCAAGAACTGGTCTTCCTTCTTCTCTGCACCACTTCTTCTAAGAATTGCACCTACCCTGGCAACCAGGATTTTCGGTGAAAATGGTTTTGCAATATATTCGTCTACACCTAATTCAAAACCATTGAGTTCATCGCTCTCATCCCCACGTGCAGTAAGCATAATGATCGGAACCTTCGAGGTCTCACGGATTTCTTTGCAAACCTCCCAGCCATTGCGTTTTGGCATCATAACATCCAAAATGATCAGTGCAATATTCTTGTCTGCATAAAAAAGATCAAGTGCCTCTTCTCCATCTGCCGCCTCTAACACCTCATAGTCCTGACGTACAAGGAAATCTCTTACCAGTTTTCGCATTCTGCTTTCATCATCAACAACAAGAATCTTTAATTTGCTCATTTTACTCACCCTGTTTCTTTGTTTTCTGCTATTCTAGCAGACACTTATGAAAAATCTGTGAAAACTATTCTGCTTCCGGTTCTATTTCAAGTTCTAATTCTTTTTCTCTGATTGCCTGCTCACGCTCTGTCAATTCCTGCTCCCACGCTGCGTATTTGTCGACAAGTTCTGTTTCATAATTTAAAATCGTAGGCATCTGTGAAGTCATATTGATTATAAACATCAGTACAATACAGACTGCAAAAATCAGATTAAATACCAGAGAAGTTTTATATTTTTTTGCAATTTTTCCTTTATTTTCTGCTTTTGCCTTTTTCAGCTTTTCTTCCATCACCCTCTGCTGATTCCGCTGTTTCATGCGCTCTTTTTTTACACTTGCCTCCACATTCGGATGCTTAATTGGAATCGCTGCAATATCATTATTATCAATGGCCGGCATCATCACCAGATAATCCTGCAGTTCCTTCATATATGCATGGCCCACAGCAGTCTCAAACAGTTCTTCGTCGATCATCTTATTATAGATGTTCAGCACTGTCTCCGGATAATTTTTATCAGTCTTGCTCTTAATGTACTTGATTCCTTCCCGTTCCTTTTTCGCCTGTTCTGCTTCATCCACATCCATAAAGCAAAAACCTTCTACTACAAATCCTTCGTTTTTTCTGTCATACATATTTATAAATTCCTCTTTTTATCTCAAAAAATGTAACTCGGTTCTTCCCATATTCCTTTGCTTTTTCCAAGGCTTCATCTGCACAGGAAATCAGTGACTGATAGGATGCCTTGATCTCATAATTATAGGAAACACCAATACTGATTGTAACATAAATATCTCCATGTTTTCCAAATCCATGTTTTGAAAAATCCTGTCGGAAATGTTCGATCTGTTCCTCAAGCTTTTCCATTTCCTGCACGTTTTTGAAAAATACGGCAAACTCATCTCCGCCAAAACGGCCGTATATGCAGTCTCCATTGAAAAAATCTTTGATTCTTTCAGCCAGCATTTTGATGATTTCATCGCCAATTTGTGCTCCAAAGCTGTCATTGACAAGCTTAAAATTATCAATATCAAGAAATGCCATAGCATCCGTTACATATCTGCTCCGCTCCTGAAGATAAAGCTCTATCTCCTGCTGAAATGCTTTTTTATTGAGTAATCCTGTAACCGAATCAAATTTGCTGCGTTTTTCAGCCTCCCATCTCTGCATTTCCAGATTCTTCAGCTGTTCAATATTTTCAAGATTCTGCCTGCGGAATACTTTCAGGGTTTCTTCATACTCCTGATACAGAATCATGTAATTTTTACAGGTTTCCTGATATTCTGCATTTGTATGATACTTTTTCCGGTATTGCACTTCCATCTCTTCTATGCGTAATTGCAGTCGCAAAAATTCTGTCGGCCGCATTTTTTCTTCAAGGATATCCAGAAGCTGTCTGGCTTCTTTTTGCTTGTCCCGTTCTAACGCAAACTCGCAAATATCAATATAGCAGTCAATCTGCTCCATAAAATCCGTATCATGTTCAAGATTGTGTATCACCTCTTTATAAAGCTCTTCCACTTCAAAAAAATGATCTTTTTTTTCTTCTAAATAGATATCCAACATACTTTTTGTAAGCAGAAAATCTCCATTTAAAGTTGCCGAATAATAATTTTCAATATCTCTGTGCATCCGCACCGCTTCGCCAAAACGCCCCATCCGGCAGAGTAATTGTGCAATCTGGATATTACAATAAAGCACAAGCAGTATCTGCGAACCACGCAGCTCACCTTCTGCAATTTCCTTTGCTCTCCGATAATATTCCATTGCCTTTGCATATTCCTTTTTCCCCTGATACAGCAAGCCGACATTTAATAAAGAAGAAACCTGTCCATTCGTATCCTGATTTTTCCCGGCAGCCTCAAATGCAGATAAATAATGATCCAGCGCGCATGCTTCGTACCCTGTAAATGCAAAAAGCATGCCAAGTGCATTCAATGCCATACTCTCGAGCTCTATATATTCTTTACTTTTTTCAATTCCAAGACATCTTGTCATTTCCTTAACGGCTTCCTGATAGCGGCCTGCCTTAAAAGCGATGTCTCCCCGCTCATAAGCGGCTTCTGCCATTTCCTTTTTGCTATTTTCCCATTCCATGACAAACCCTTCTCTCTGAAAATCGCTATAGGTATATTATAGGAAAATGAATGTTGAAATGCAACAAATATCCGCATGGGTATCATTGAATACACACCAGATAATGAATCCGGACAAAAAAACAAAGAACGCTGAAAAATCAACGTTTTCAGCGTTCTTTTTAAGTGGACCTGACGGGAATCGAACCCGTGTCCAAAAACCAATCCCCTGTCCTTCTACGAGTGTATTTCATGCTTTAACATTCCCTCTGCCGGACTTGCATGAACACAATTCCGGGTTCAGTAGCTTCATGATACGCCCACACGCGCAAAGCTTTGCATGTGTCGTTTCCTACAGAGTCGAAGCCTGGGTCCTAAAGTGTAGGTGCTCTAGGTCAGACTGCTGCCATTAGGCAGCGTATGCCAAATTATCTTCAGCGTTTAATTTTAAATTTGGAATTTGACGTATCCCGTACGACTCGCTTCTCCAGCTTCATGATCCCTGTCGAAACCATTACAAGCCCATATTTTCTAACCAAAATTACGGATTTTAAAATCTCTTTCCGCTTCGCGTTTCATATCTTTTTTCGCGATGTCCTGACGCTTATCGTAAAGCTTTTTACCTTTTGCAAGCGCGATCTCTACTTTTACAAGACTTCCTTTGAAATATACCTCAACCGGAACCAGCGTGTAGCCCTGCTCTGAAATCTTGCCGATCAGCTTTCGAATCTCTGATTTATGCATCAGAAGCTTCTTTGGTCGAAGTGGATCCTTGTTAAAAATATTACCCTTTTCATACGGACTGATGTGCATTCCGTAAATGATCACTTCTCCATTTTCAATACGAATAAAAGATTCTTTGATACTGCATTTCCCCATACGAAGGGACTTTACCTCTGTACCATGTAACTCAATCCCGGCTTCGTATTTTTCCTCCAGAAAGTAGTCATGGTAAGCTTTCTTATTATTCGCTATTAACTTTTTTTCTATCTTTGCCATGTTACTACCTCTAATATCAAGTTACAATCTCTTGAAAGAACTTTTTGCTCTTCTACGAGATTATAACTTATATTTTCCTCTTCTGCAATAAACTTCTGGTATACTTTTTTGACATTTTTTACGCTTCGTCTTCGCAATCGTCTCTGACAACCCGAAAATCAATCGTTCGCTGGAATTTATCTGTATCTGCGACCATAACTTTAATCTTCTGTCCCAGCTTGTAACGTTTATTTGAAGTCTCTCCTGCCAGTTCATAGG
>JBGVLR010000209.1:0-4917 GCA_045124375.1 Acetatifactor sp. | reverse complement strand
CTCATCCATCTCCACTTCCATAACCTGCTGGATGACATCCCGGAACATATCCTTCATGGCTGCCATGATATCAGCGGTGCTGGTAAAGTTCTGGCTCTGGACGTACTGCTTCAAAAGTTCCTGTGGTGCCTTCATAATACTGACTCCTTTGTCGTGAGTGTTTAGTTACATTCTTGACTTCGTCGCCAGTATTCATACTGTCATACTTTGTCGATTACACAGAATTTTCTGCGGTCTCCTTCCAGAAGTTCTTCATCCTCAGCAGTTAGTTCATCATCCACATAAAGTTCAATGAGCCGCAATCCTTCCATCCGCATTCCCATGTTTTTGAGGCCCTGTTCTGTTGTGATGATAACGCAGAAATTCCAGTTGTGGTAATCCAGTCCACCAAGACTATTCAGAACGCCGCATACCTGAACCTCAGCATCATTACGGATAATGGTAGAATAGGTATCCTCTTCACTGTAGAGTTGCGTCAATGGAAGCGTTTGCCCTGCCGTAAAACAGTTATTCCAGGCCGCCAGCTCTGCTCCATCTGCTATGTATTCTTCAAAATACCGATCGTCTGGTGTAAACCAGGTAGATGAACCGTTTCCATAGTATTTCATCCAGACCTCCGGTGCCAGAATCAATACCTGTTCACCTGCATTAATTGCATCTACGTTGATTTTTCCTTCCACCAGGCAATCCTGCAGGACATCTACATTCTCTTCAGAAAGATCTATCGTCATTATAGAGGTTTGGTAAGCCTCCCCTGTAAAGCCATACCGATCCTTCAATTTGAAATAATCGTTCCGTTCTTTCTGCCAATGCGTTTCATAGGCCTCTCTCTGATCCGGTCTCAATTCCATAGCTTCCTGGAACATCGCTTCATCCAGCATACTCAAATTATCTGAAGCAATATCTCCCACTGCATATCTTGGCACGGTGTCCACCTCAGCCAAGATATCCATCTCTCGATTGATGTGGATCTGCTTCACATGATCAAGTGATTTGAGTTCTGCCATTGCATCAGTGTCCATTGGTTCTTTATCATAGCGATTGACCCAATCCAAGGATGTACCACCGTAGTCACTGCTGATATAAAAACCAACATCTTTCTGGTATGTGTAATCACCTCGAAACGTATATACAACTACAGCCAATAATCCTGAACAAAAAAGCATCAATGCAACCAGCAAAGCGGAACCTACCTGTCTGGTTGGATTCAACCGAACCTGACGGGAGGCCATAAGTATGGCAGTTGAGAATTCCTTTTTGGATTTCAAATTCTTGGTTCTTTTCAGTGTTCTACTATCCTGAATCACACTCACAGGCATCTGATTTGAAGCCCTTGCCATTGGCAGATATCCGGAAAGAAGAATCACAACTACGCTGAAAAGTGCAATGGGAAGCATCAACCACAGATTGACAGCGAATTTTAGATTCTCAGGAATCAGCTTGGATAATAGCCAAACTGCACCCAAGCTAAACAGTATGGACAACGGAGACAAGACCAATGCAAAAATCAAATTCTCTTGTCCGAACATTTTACGAATCTGGCGCTTTGTCGCACCCAATGCTCTGATCACACCAATTTCCTCCCGGCGCTTAGACAACACACCATCCATTGCTCCAGAAATTGCAACACAGCAGCTAAGAGTTAAAGATCCAGCCAGAATACAGGCAATCAGCATTGGCGAAAGCATTTCTTTATTGGTATCGATAAAGTCACCGGTACCGGTCCACCATACCTGTTCGCCGGTAATGCTAAGACCAAAGATCGCAGCGCCTACCTGCTGGCCTTTGAATTTTGTCCAAAATGCGTTAATGGAATCTGAGACAGATCCCGTAGGCACAATATCCAGCAAATAGTGATAAGCAATTCGTCCTGTTTCAAATGGTTTCTCATCTGCGCAGGTCACGATAGCCGGAAACTGGCCGATCATGTTATAGTCAACTCTCTGAAGATGAATAGACCGTTCCGGAAGAATACCCACCAAGGTAAACTGACGGCTTTCCTCTGCACCATCAATTGGGGTGATATCCAGAGAAACAGTATCTCCGATGTTCCAACCTGCGTCCAAGATTTCCATGGCTGATTGTTCCACTGCAATTTCACCTGGTTTATCTGGCAGACGTCCCTCTTTTGCAGAGAGATTCAGAAGCGCGTTTCCCACTTTATCGTAGTAACCTACATAAACATTTCTGTTCGTAACTACACCGGAAATATAGGCATGTCCCAATCGTTCATACTTTCCGGTCTCCAGGACGGCTTCCTCAGTTACTATATCTGCCTCTTCATTATCCAATATGACAATGTCCACATATCCGATGGTATTCAGCCGTTTTTCCAGATTCGCTTGATATATACCCCAAACACTGAAAATCAATGTGCTAATCAGAAAAATAGAGAGAAATACTCCGACTACTAGGCTCTGATACTGCCGTTTGTTAGCTTTCACCCGGGCTGCGGCAATATAAGAATAGGTCAGCTTTTTCATAAGCTCACCCCGCTGTCAGCGGCAATGGTGCCATCGCAAAGCCGGATAATTCGGTCTGCCTGCTCTGCCACCTTGGTATCGTGTGTAACCAGCACCATAGTGATTCCCAATTCGTGGCTAATGGTTTGCAGAAGCGTCATCACTTCCCTGCCTGCTTTGCCGTCCAGATTGCCGGTAGGTTCATCTGCAAACAGAACTGCCGGTTTGTTTGCCAATGCTCTTGCGATGGAGAATCTCTGCTGCTGACCGCCGCTCATGGCTCCTGGCAGATGATTCAGACGATCTCCGATACCCAGAATCTCGATGATTCGGTTCAGATAGGCTTCGTCCGGCTTCTTACCGTCTAGCATGACAGGCAGCAGCATATTCTCGTAGCCCGTCAGTTCCTTCACCAGATTATAGCTTTGGAAAACGAAACCAAACCTGCGGCGACGAAGTACAGAAAGCTGATTGTCATTGTATTGATAGAGATCCTTATCCCGGTACTGGACAGTGCCTTCTGACGGCTTGTCCAGACCTCCCAGAATGTGCAGCAGTGTGGATTTGCCGCTTCCGCTTGGGCCCGTTACAGCCACGAAGCTTCCTTCTTCGATGGAAAGGTTCACAGCTTTCAGTGCATAAACAGGTGATTCACCGATCTGATAGATCTTACTGAGGTTTGTTGCTTTTATAATTTCCATGGTTAATCCCTCCTTATGGTACTATCATAACTGTAGAACCTTTCATTTATCTTACATTTATCTTACGAATTCGCAAGATTGCGGTCCAGCATTGGCATGGAGATGGACATTTTCAAGCCATGCTCACCATTTTCCGCTGTGATATTGCCATGATGTCGGTGAATGATCTCCTTGACGATGGCAAGACCAATTCCGGATCCGGACCTACTCTGGTGCTCTGCCCGGTAGAACCGCTGGAATAGTTTTGTCAGTTCGTCCGGAGCTACGCCACCACCATTGTCTTCGATTACGCAAAAGAATGCTGCTTCTGTGCGTTCCAATTGAACACGGATCATTCCAGTCTCATCGGTGTATTCGCAGGCATTTTTCAGAAGGTTCAAAAATGCTTCTCCCAGCCATTTTTCGTCGCAGCGAATGTGCGCTTCCCCCTCTATGATCAGCTGCTTATCCGGCCATATGGTCTGCAGACTCTGCCATTGCTCAAGTATTATCTCTTTCGCATCGGCCTGTACAAACTGAAAGGAATAACCATCTGCGCACAGCCGTTCCAGACGAAGTAACGCCTGAATCAAGTCTTCCATTCTCTGTATTTGCTCCAGACTAGCTTCCATATGAGGTGCATTGTCCAGCTCGGTATATAGGCGCAAAGTGGTCAAAGGCGTTTTAAGCTGATGGGAAATGTCTGCCGTGAGCTGACTGGTGCGGATACATTCTTCAGAATTCAGCTGTTTTGCCCTTACAAGGGATTGTTGCAAATCCGCAATACCATTGTGAAGCTGGGCTAATCTGTCTTCCTGTAAAGCAACATCCAGTATTTCTGATGTACCTGAGTTAAAGCCATCCAGCTGTTCGGCCAGTTTCCGAATACGGTAAGCCAGGTATATTTTCTGAATGATCAAGATCATACAAAGGATGGCTAAAACTATGCAAGCTCCGATCAATCCAGCCATTGATATCCCACCCCTCGTATGGTTTTGATGTGGTTTCCTCCAACTTTCTCGCGTAAACGGCTGATATGAACAGACAGTGTGTTATCATCGACGAACCGGCTGTCTACATCCCAAAGTGCATCCAAAAGCGCAGCTCTGGTAATAATGGAACGTTCTGAAATGAGTTTGGAAAGGATCTTATATTCTGTCACTGTCAGCAGCAAATCCTCTCCATCTTTGGTAGCCTGCAGTTTTGCCTTGTCAATTGTAATTCCGCTGCGGGTAATTCTCTGTTCCGACTGATTTCTGCGAAGCAAGGCGCGGATCCGGCTGAGCAGCTCCTGCATTCGGAAAGGCTTTGTGACGTAGTCATTTCCACCGGCATCAAGTCCACGAACTACATCCAACTCCTCATCTTTGGCAGTAAGAAACAGAATTGGGATCTGGACTCCCTCATGGCGCCATTGTTTACATAGGGTGACACCATCTCCATCCGGCAAACCGACGTCCAGCATTATCAAGTCAACATCGGCGCCCAAACTGTCACATGCTGTACGGATATTGGATGCGTTCAATACTGCATAGCCTTCTCTTTGAAGCAGCTCTTCCAGAGCACCCCTCAGAGCAGTATCATCTTCCACCAGTAATATTTTCATAGGGCATACTCCCTTCTTTTATCTTATGTGACTATATCATATTCCCATCCGGCATTTCAATAATAGGCCTTTTGTCTTACGAAAACTTAAGATTCAAAGTCTGAACGGAAGACATCCCCAAAAACAGAACGGTACAGATGATCAGCTGCATCTGTACCGTTTTTGAATT